>JAJYSM010000014.1 GCA_021793575.1 Pseudomonadota bacterium | reverse complement strand
CGAACGAAACAAGCTCAAGGCTTCGAAGTTCGCATGAACTACATGGCCGACAGGAACCGCCGTATGCGGAACCGCACGTACGGTGGTGTGGGAGGGGGCCGGAGTATTCCGGCTCCCTACCCGATCTTGGCTACTCGGCTACCCGGCTACTCGGCTACTCGGGCGAGCGAGCGCTGTCGTCGCGGATCACTGGCGGCTGACGGCCGCGGGGCGCTCGAGCGCCATGCCCTTGAGCACGTTCAGCGCCTGCGCCAACGCGTAGTCGCGGGTGGCCAGCTGGCCGTCGACGGCGCCGTCGTTGCTGACGGCGGTGCCGGCCTTGGCGTTTTCGTTGGCCAGATGGTGCGGCAGATCCGCTTCGGAGTTGATCAGCGCGGGCGTGCTGTCGCCTTTTTGCACCGTGAGGTCGGCCAGCGGGATGTCCGGCTGGATGCCTTCGGCCTGGATCGAGGTGCCGTTCGGGGTGTAATAGCGCGCAGTGGTGATCTTCACCGCGTGGTCGGCATCCAGCGGCAGCACGGTCTGCACCACGCCCTTGCCGAACGTGCGCTGGCCCATGGTCAGCGCGCGGTGGTTGTCCTTCAGCGCGCCGGAGACGATCTCGGCGGCCGAGGCGGTGCCGTTGTTGGTCAGCACGATCATCGGCGCGCCATTGAGCTGGTCGCCCGGATGCGCGCTGAAGCTCATGTTGGCGTCCCGCAACCGGCCGCGGGTGGTGACGATGATGCCGGAGTTGAGGAAATCATCGCTCACCGATACCGCGGCCGTGAGCAGGCCGCCGGGGTTGTTGCGCAGATCCAGCACCGCGCCCTTCTGCGGACCATCCTTGGCGATCAGCGCGCCGAGCTTTTTCTCCAGATCGCTGGCGGTGTCGTCCTGGAACTGACTGATGCGGATATAGGCGTAACCGGGTTCGAGCTCGCGCACGCGGACGCTGCTGACGGTGATGTTCTGGCGCACCAGATGCAGGTCGATCAGCTTGCTGCTTTTCGCGTGCACGATGGTCAGATCGATCTTGCTGCCCGGTTTGCCGCGCAACTGCTGGTACATGCTGTCGACATTCTGCGGATCGATCAGCGTGCCGTTGATCTTGACGATGCTGTCGCCCGGCTTGATGCCGGCGCGCGCCGCCGGAGTGTCGTCGATCGGCGAGACGATGCGCAGGCCGCCGTCGACCTGCAGCACCTCGATGCCGAGGCCGCTGTACTGGCCGGTGGTGTCTTCGGTGAGCTGGGCCAGGCCCTTCTTGTCGAGGTATTCGCTGTGCGGATCGAGCTCGCTCAGCATGCCGGTGATCGCCGCCTTCATCAGGGTCTTGTTGTTGACCTTCTCCACGTAGGCCTGGCGCACCACCTCGTAGACGCGACTGAAGTTGCGGATGTCGTCGAGGTCCACCCGGTCCGCGCTGGTGCTGGCATGCGCCGGGGCGCTGCTGCCGGCGGCGGGCAGATCGACCGGCGGCGCGGCCACGCGCGCCGGCGCGGACTGCGCATGCGCAAACGGCATCGTCAGCAGCAGCGGGGCCGCCAACAGCAGCAGGGTCGGGCCACGGAAGGGAAAACGCATGGGGATCACTCCGTGCAACGGTCAGGCGCTGCGGGGCAACGCGAGGCAAAGGAAAGGGGCCAGGCAATGGGACAACCGAACGGTGAGCGAATTCCATGCCGGAACCCGAGCTAGCCTGCGATGCCCGCGCGGTGGCGTCAACGGCGCTGGCTCAGCCAGCTGCGCGGATCGACCGGCTGGCCGTTCTTGCGCAGCTCGAAATACACGCCGGTGTTGATCCCGGTAGGCGGGCTGGCGGTGCCGATCGCGGTGCCGGCCTCGACCTGGTCGCCGACGCCGTGCAGCAGGGTTTCGTTGTTGCCGTACATGCTCATCCAGCCGTTGCCGTGGTTGAGGATCAGCAGCATGCCGTAGCCGCGCAGATAGCCGGCGTAGATCACCCGGCCGCGTGCCACCGCGTGCACCTCGCTGCCGCCGCTGGCCTTGATCAGCACGCCGTTGCCGTAGCTGTTGACCACGCCGCTGGCCGGCCACGGCAGATTGCCGCGGATGTTGGCAGTGGCGCTGCCGGCCTCGATCGGCGGCTGCGGCCGGCCGGGATGCTTCTGCGCCGCCGAAGCGCGCGCCTGCGCCTCGCGCGCGGCGGCGTGGGCAGCCGCGTCGATCGCCTGTTGCAAACGATCGACCAGCTGGTTGAGCGACTGCGCGTTCCGCTTCAGCGCGGCCAGCCGCTGCGCCTGATCCTGGTACTGCGCGTCGGTGGCGGCAGCCAGCTTCTGCTGCGCGGCGCGCTGCTGCGCCAGCACGTGCGCCTGCGCCTCGCGCCGGGTGCGGGTGGCCTGCAGCGCCTGCTGCTCGGCGGTGATCGAGCTTTCCAGCTGCTGCAGCCGGGCCAGGTCGCTCATCAGCTGCTGCACGCGGCGCACGCGATCCTGCTGGAAGTATTTCGAGTAGACCAGCGCCCGCGCGACGCGCGCCACGTCCTCGTCGCCCAGCAGCAGGCGCAGGTCCGAACCGTGGCCCAGCGCATAGGTGGCGCGCAGCAGGTCGGCGATCGCCGCCTGCTGGCGGTCGAGGTTCTGCTGCAGGCTGCTGCGCTGCTGTTGCAGCTGGTCGAGCTGCTGCTGCTTCGCCGCCAGATCCAGATCGGTCTGATGTAGCGCCTGCGCCGCTGCGGCCAGCGCGGTAGCCTGGCGGGCCAGCGCGGCGTTGACGCTGTCGCGTCGCGCGGCGGTGTCGGCCTGCTGCCGGGCCAGTGCTGCCATCTTGCTGCGCACTTCGGCCAGCTTCTGCCGGGCTGCGGCCTGCTCGCTGGCGCTTTTGCCATCCTGACGCGCATGCAGCGGGGCCGCAAGGCAGCAGCCCACGATGAAGGCGGCGACCAGCAGATGGCGGGGCGTGCGGCGGGCGGGGCTGGAGGAATCGGGCATCGGCCGATTATCACCGAGCGCGGCAGCGGTAGCGAGCCGCCGTTGCCGATCATCGCGCCGGGCATAGCGCGAGCCACGTATTGCCGTATAGCCGTCCAAATGCTTTGACGCGCCGCACCAAGTGTGCTTTAGTCGGCGTCCACCCTTCGTGCAGCGACGGCGCCTGTGGCAGCGCAGACTCAGCACGCTCGGCCTTTTCATCCGCCGGGAGGCACCATGGCGCAGCCAGTCAGCAGCACGTTGTACGACCCCGCTTTCGAACACGACAGCTGCGGCTTCGGTCTGGTCGCGCAGATCGACGGCCGCGCCAGCGCGACGCTGGTCGACACGGCGTTCTCGGCGCTGGCCAAGCTTTCGCATCGCGGTGCGGTCAACGCCGACGGCATCAGCGGCGACGGCTGCGGCGTGCTGATCCATCACCCTGGCGCGTGGCTGCGCGCGCTGGCCGCCGAGGCCGGCATCGTGCCGGCGGCGCGCTTCGCCGCCGGGCTGGTGTTTGTCGATCCGGCCGGCGGCGACGCCGCCGTCGCGGTGCTGGAGCGCGAGCTGGTCGCAGCCGGCTTGCAGGTGGCCGGCTGGCGCGAGGTGGCGGTGGAGCGCGCGGCCTGCGGCCCGATCGCGGCGGCGTCCTGCCCGCGCGTGCGCCAGCTGTTTGTCGATGCCCCCGCAGACATGCACGAGGATGCGTTCGAACGCGCGCTGTTCCGCGCCCGCCGGCGTGCCGAAACCGCGCTGGTGGCCGATGCGCAGTTCTACGTGGTGACGCTGTCGGCGCAGGTGATCGGCTACAAGGCGATGGCCGCGCCGGGCCGGCTGCGCGATGTCTATGTGGACCTGCGCCACCCCGCGCTGGTCAGCGACGCGGTGGTGTTCCATCAGCGCTTCTCCACCAACACCACGCCGCAGTGGCGGCTGGCCCAGCCCTTTCGGCTGCTGGCGCACAACGGCGAAATCAACACCATTCGCGCCAACCGGCGCTGGATGCAGTCGCGCGAATCGATCCTGCGCTCGCCGCTGCTGGACCTGTCGGATCTCGGCCCGCTGGTGCGCCAGACCGGCTCGGACTCTGAAAGCCTCGACAATGCGCTGGAGGTGCTGCTGGCCGGCGGCCTTGATCTGCTCGCCGCGATGCGCGTGCTGGTGCCGCCGGCGTTCGCCGCGCGCGAGGGCATCGACGAGGATCTGGCCGCGTTCTACGAGTACTACGCGCTGCACAGCGAGCCGTGGGACGGCCCCGCCGGCCTGGTGATGTGCGACGGCCGCTACGCCGTCTGCACGCTGGATCGCAACGGCCTGCGTCCGGCGCGCTGGGCGCTGTCGGACGACAACCACCTGATCGTCGCCTCCGAGGCGGGCCTGTGGGACGTGCCCTCGGCGCACGTGGTGGCCAAGGGCCGGCTGGCGCCGGGCGAGATGATCGCGGTCGACTTCGCCCAGCGCCGCCTTCTGCGTGATGCCGACATCGACGACATCAATCGCAAGCGCGCGCCGTTCCGCGACTGGCTGCGCGCCGGCGTCAGCTACCTGGAATCGGACCTGATCGATCCCACGCTGGCGGCCGAACCGCTGCCGGCCGACGAGCTGCGCCGCTACCAGAAGCTCTACGGGCTGACCCGCGAGGAGCGCGAATCGGTGCTCAAGGCGCTGGCCGATCTGGAGATGGAGGCGACCGGCTCGATGGGCGACGACACCCCGATCGCGGCGATGTCGCGCCAGGTGCGGCCGCTGTTCGACCGCTTCCGCCAGGCCTTCGCCCAGGTGACCAATCCGCCGATCGATCCGCTGCGCGAAAAGCTGGTGATGTCGCTGGTAACGCAGATCGGTCCGGAAGGCAATGTGCTGGAGCTGAAGGCGGAGAACGCGAAGCAAACCCTGATCAACTCGCCGATCCTGTCGCAGCGCAAATTGCGCCAGCTGCTGGCGCTGCCGCAGTACCTCGACACGCCGCGCTTCGACCTGATGCACTCCCACGACGAGGGGCTGGAAGCCGCGCTGCGGCGGCTGTGTCGCGACACCGCGCAGTCGGTGCGCGACGGCCACGCGCTGGTGTTCCTGAGCGACCGCTACCCGCAGCGCGACGCGCTGCCGATCCACGCGCTGCTGGCTGTCGGCGCGGTGCACGCGCACCTGATCGATGCCGGCTTGCGCTGCCAGTGCAACATCATCGTGGAGACCGCCACGCCGCGCGACCCGCACCAGTTCGCCTGCCTGATCGGCTTCGGCGCCACCGCGATCTATCCGTGGCTGGCCTACCAGAGCCTGTTCGAGCTGGGCCGCGAAGGCCACATCGCCAGCGACCGCGCCGAGGTGGGCCGCAGCTACCGGCGCGGCATCCGCAAGGGCCTGCTGAAGATCCTCTCCAAGATGGGCATCTCCACCGTGGCAGGCTACCGCGGCGCGCAGCTGTTCGAGATCGTGGGCCTGTCGAGCGAGGTGGTGGAGCTGTGCTTCCCCGGCACGCCCTCGCGCATCGGCGGCGCCGGTTTCGCCGACCTCGAATACGACCAGCGCCTGCTCGCCGCCGAAGCGTGGGACGAGGCGCTGCCGCTGCGCGCCGGCGGCCTGTACAAGTACATGCACGGCGGCGAGTACCACATGTACAACCCGGACGTGATCGGCACGCTGCAGACCGCCGTGCGCACCGGCGACCCGCGCGATTACCGCATCTACGCCGACGCCGTCGACCACCGCCCGCCGTCGGCGCTGCGCGACCTGCTCGGGCCGCAACCGGTCGGCGCGCCGATCGCACTGGACCAGGTCGAGCCGGTCGAGGTGATCCTCAAGCGCTTCGATTCGGCCGGCATGTCGCTCGGCGCGCTGTCGCCGGAGGCGCACGAGGCGCTGGCGATCGCCATGAACCGGCTCGGCGCGCGCAGCAATTCCGGCGAGGGCGGCGAGGACCCGGCGCGCTACGGCACCGAGAAGATGTCCAGGATCAAACAGGTGGCGTCGGGCCGCTTCGGCGTCACGCCGACCTACCTGGTCAACGCCGAGGTGCTGCAGATCAAGATCGCCCAGGGCGCCAAGCCCGGCGAGGGCGGCCAGCTGCCCGGGCACAAGGTCGACGCCACCATCGCGCGGCTGCGCTACGCCAAGCCCGGCATCGGCCTGATCTCGCCGCCGCCGCATCACGACATCTATTCGATCGAGGATCTGGCCCAGCTGATCCACGACCTGAAGGAGGTCAACCCGACCGCGCTGATCTCGGTGAAGCTGGTCTCGCATGCCGGCGTGGGCACGGTGGCGGCCGGCGTGGTCAAGGCCGGCGCGGACCTGATCACCGTCAGCGGCCATGACGGCGGCACCGGCGCCAGCCCACTCAGCTCGATCAAGTACGCCGGCACGCCGTGGGAGCTGGGTCTGGCCGAGACCCAGCAGACGCTGCGCCGCAACGACCTGCGCGGCCGCGTGCGGCTGCAGACCGACGGCGGCCTGAAGACCGGGCTGGACGTGATCAAGGCGGCCATGCTCGGCGCCGAGAGCTTCGGCTTCGGCACCGGCCCGATGGTGGCGCTGGGCTGCAAGTACCTGCGCATCTGCCACCTCAACAACTGCGCCACCGGCATCGCCACCCAGCATCCGGTGCTGCGCAAGCAGCACTTCACCGGCCTGCCGGAGATGGTGATGAACTATTTCCGCTTCGTTGCCGAGGACGTGCGCGCACACCTGGCGCGGCTGGGCGTGCGCAGCCTGGGCGAGATCGTGGGGCGCGTCGATCTGCTGCGCCAGCTCGAAGGCACCACGCCGGTGCAGCACCGGCTCGATCTCGGCGCGCTGATCGGCGGCCAGGGCCTCGGCGCCGAGGTCGATGCGGCCTGCACGCTGGCGCGCAATCCGATGCGCGACCCCGCCGCGCTGGCCTCGCGCATCAGCGCGGACGCCGACGAGGCGGTGACGCGCGCGCTGGGCGGCACGTTCGCCTACGCCATCGCCAACACCGACCGCGCGATCGGCGCGCGGCTGTCCGGCGACGTGGCGCGCCTGCACGGCGACCACGGCATGGACGCGCACCCGATCATCCTGCAGCTCACCGGCGCGGCCGGCCAGAGCCTGGGCGCGTGGAACGCCGGCGGCGTGCACATCGACCTCACTGGCGAGGCCAACGACGGCGTCGGCAAGGGCATGGCCGGCGGCCGCATCGTGGTGCGCCCGCCGGCGGATTCGCCGTTCGCCAGCCAGGACGCCTCGATCATCGGCAACACCTGCCTGTACGGCGCCACTGACGGCGAGCTGTTCGCCGCCGGGCGCGCCGGCGAGCGCTTCGCCGTGCGCAACTCCGGCGCGCTGGCGGTGGTGGAAGGCGCCGGCGATCACTGCTGCGAGTACATGACCGGCGGCGTGGTTGCCGTGCTGGGCAAGGTCGGGCTCAACTTCGGCGCCGGCATGACCGGTGGCTTCGCCTATGTGCTGGATCTGGAGCGTGATTTTGTCGACTGCTACAACCACGAGCTGGTCGACATCCTGCGCATCTCGCCGGAGGGCATGGAGAACTACATGCAGCACCTGCGCCAGCTGGTGACGCGCCACGTCGAATACACCGACAGCGCGTGGGGCCGGCAGATCCTGCGCGACTTCCGCGGCCTGCAGTACAAGTTCTGGCTGGTCAAGCCGAAGGCCGCCAGCCTGGCGGCGTTGGCTGAAGAGCTGCGGAGCGCGGCATGACGAGCGGCCGGTCATCCCGGATGCCCGGAATGCTCCCCTCTCCCCCGCGGGGAGAGGGCAGGGTGAGGGGCGGGTGCTCGCCTCGAATTTTCATCTTGTCGAACTCGATTGGAAGCAAGAGCAGTTCCGACCGCCTTGCGGCGGCCGGGTCACTTTCTCTTGTGTGGCTAAGAGAAAGTAACCAAAGAGAAGGCCACCCCGCGCCGGCGCGCGGCGGGCGTTGCGCCCGCCGCGTCCCCTGCGGTGCTCGCCGGCAGCAGGCCGCCAGACAACTCGGCCATCCCTGGCCTCGAACAGTCTGGCTTTCCCCTGCCGCCGGCTCCGCTCCTCGGCGCCGTCGAGGGGCGAGAGATCAGCAGCGAGAGCAACAGCAAGTGCGAAGGCTAGGGCCAGGGCAGAGGTCAGGGCCGACGCATGGCGCTACTTGCCGTTTTCCTTCGCTGATCGAGCCGCCGCACCCATGCGTCATCTCCCCCGTTCGTCCTGAGCGTAGCGAAGCGCAGTCGAAGGACACGTATCCGCACGCCTTGCGCGCTGCGCCCATGCTCACCCGCGATCGCGTTCACCGAGTCACGCCATGACCGACAAGACCTTCCAGTTCCTCAACGTGCCGCGACAGCCGCCGCGCACGGTGCCGGTCGAAATCCGCGTGCTCGGTTACGGCGAGATCTCCGGCGACTTCGCCGCGCCGCAGGCGGCCGCCCAGGCGGAGCGCTGCATCGACTGCGGCAATCCCTACTGCGAGTGGGAGTGCCCGGTGCACAACTACATTCCGAACTGGCTCAAGCTGGTGCAGGAAGGCCGCCTGTTCGAGGCCGCCACGCTGATGCACGAAACCAACCCGCTGCCGGAAATCTGCGGCCGCGTGTGTCCGCAGGACCGCCTGTGCGAGGGCGCGTGCACGCTGGAGCAGGGCGATTTCGGCGCGGTGACGATCGGCAGCATCGAGCGCTCGATCACCGACGAGGCGCTGCGCCAGGGCTGGCGGCCGGATCTCTCCGGCGTCATAGAAACCGGCCGCCGCGTCGCCGTGATCGGCGCCGGGCCGGCCGGGCTGGCGTGCGCGGATCGGCTGCGCCGCGCCGGCATCGCGGTGGAGGTGTTCGATCGCCAGCGCGAGATTGGCGGCCTGCTCACCTTCGGCATTCCGCCATTCAAGCTGGACAAGAGCGTGGTGCGCACGCGCCGCGACGTGCTCGAGGGGATGGGCGTCAGCTTCCGCCTCGGCGTGGAGATCGGCCGCGACATTGCGTTCGACGAGCTGCTGCACACTTACGATGCGGTGTTCGTCGGCAGCGGCGCCTACACCTTCGTGGATGGACGTCTGGACGGCCGTGAGCTGGAGGGCGTGCACGACGCGCTGCCGTTCCTGATCGCCAACGTCGACCGCCTGCTCGACGACGCGCCGCTGCCGGCGGCGCTCGATCTGGCCGGCAAGCACGTGGTGGTGCTGGGCGGCGGCGACACCGGCATGGACTGCAACCGCACCGCGATCCGCCTGGGCGCCGCCTCGGTCACCTGCGTCTACCGCCGCGACGAGCCGAGCATGCCCGGCTCCCGCCGCGAGGTGGGCTACAGCCGCGAGGAGGGCGTGGCGTTCCTGTTCCAGCGTCAGCCGCTGGCGATCCTGGGCGACGACAGCGGCCGCGTTCGCGCCGTGCGCGTGGTCACCACCGAACTGGTCGACGCCGGCGACGGCCGGCCGCGCCCGCAGAATCTGGCAGGCAGCGAAACCGAACTGCGCGCCGACGTGGTGATCCAGGCCTTCGGCTTCCGCCCCAGCCCGCCCGAGTGGCTGCGCGGGCACGGCGTGGCGTTGCATCCCTCCGGCCGCATCATCACCGGCGCCGCCGGCGCGCTGCCGCAGCAGACCAGCCACCCGCGCATCTTCGCCGGCGGCGACAACGTGCGCGGCGCCGACCTGGTAGTGCGCGCCGTGCACGACGGCCGCGAGGCTGCCGCCTCGATCGCGCAGGCGCTGCAGCAGGATCTTTCTGTGCGGGCAGCCGATCGGGCTGCAGCGCTCGGGTGAGACGCGGCGGCTCCGTGTCCGCCGGCACCGCCCCGGCGCTTGCACCCGGGTCCCGCCCAGATAGCCATCACGTGCATCCGGCGAAGATCGCCGGGCGTAGCCATGCCGATTTTCGGGTGATCTGCGCTGAGGCAGCCCGCCTCGCGGTCATGGCGCTCGGTGCCATGCGGCCGCCTCGGAAAATATTCCTCGATAATCGCAAGTAAATGCGCATGGCAGGCCGGGAAACGCATTATCTGCGGCCGACGGCATGAAATAATTGCATCGCCGCGATTTGCACGTCACTCCGGCGTGAGGGACGGGCCCATTCAAATGTATTTCAAGGCCTTGCAACGGTTCTGGCATGAGCGGTTTGCGTAATATATTACGTAATGAAATTACGACAGAATGCTTTGTTGACATTTCGTTGCAGCGGGATTTAAGTTCCGTGAAGAGTTCGAATGTGAGCGGGTCGCCAACTTGATCCATTCGGGCATCAAGAAAAGCCGACGCAGCATGGTCGGTTCGAGAGTGCGGTTTGGGTATCTGCCTGCCGGCGCCACAGTTCTGAGGGGTGTCGTGCAAGCACCAGATACACCGCGAGGCAGGAACACCGGGCGATCCGGATTCACGCAAATTCAAGACACATCATTCAATTTTGGGGAGATTCGCTGATGAGCTTGCACACGGTAACAACCAAACGATCGGTAGGGCGCCGTACCGCCTTGGCTATGGCAGTGGCCGTCTGCCTGGGTTCGAGTGGGGTGGCTTTTGCCCAGTCGACGACGGGCGCAATTTTCGGCACGGCTCCGGTAGCAAGTGGCGAAACCGTCGTGATCCAGGGTGCCAGCGGCGTTAGTCGCGAGGTACCAGTCGGTGCGAACGGTCGTTATTCAGCGAGTGCTCTGCCGCTGGATACGTATACGGTCACCCTCAAACGCGATGGCAAGACGCTTGACTCGCAGAACAACGTGACGCTTACCGTGGGCGCAGGCACTCGGGTGTCGTTCACGGGCACGGGTGCGCCTGTCGGCACGCAAAATCTCAGCGGCATTACGGTTACCGCCAACGCCGTTCCGGCCATCGACGTGAGCCAGATGGACACGCGCATGGTGGTCACTGCGGATGAATTGAAGAAGCTTCCGATCGCGCGAAACGCAGAGGCCATCGCCATTCTCGCTCCCGGCGTCAACACCGGCAGTGCCTATTACACGAGCGCCACCGGCCAGACGTTGGTTTCCTTTGGTGGCTCGTCAATCGCCGAGAACGCCTATTACATCAACGGATTCAACACCACCGACCCCCTCCACAATTTCGGTGGCCTGACGCTCCCGTATGGCTCGATCGACCAGGAGCAAGTGCTTACCGGCGGGTATGGTGCAGCCTATGGCCGCTCCGATGGTGGCGTGATCAACATGGTTGGCAAGCGCGGTACCAACGAGTGGCACTTTGGCGTGTCGGAGTGGTGGATACCGAGCCAGCTGCAATCTTCCCCCGGCAACGCGTTTTACCCCACCGGTCCGCAATACGCACCGACCAAACAGGGGCAAATCTATCAGTACCGCAACAACAACACGGCTTGGGAGCACATTGAGGATGCCTACATCGGCGGCCCGCTGATCAAGGACAAGCTGTTCATGTTTGCCTCGGTGGAGGCGGATCACCAGGTCAGCGGCGACCGGGTTGCGAATGTCAACACGCAGACGGACACCACGTACAATATTTCCTTGCCGAAATGGTACGCCAAGCTCGACTGGAACATCACCGACAGCAACATCCTCGAGCTGACCGGAGCCTCCAACAAGCGCGAATACTCCGGCAATGTTTATAAGTATCAATACACGCCAGGTCAGAACAAGGGGGCGCGAGGCGCTTTCAAGGGCCCGGCGACGCATACCAAGGATGGCTCGGACATTTGGGTAGCCAAATACACCGGTTACGTCACCGACAACCTTACGGTGGAAGCGCTGTACGGCCAGATGAAGATAACGAACTACAGCCAGGCAGCGGGTGGTTCGGATGCATTCATTGCAAATTCCCAATTCCAGGATCCGGCCTACACTCCCGGTGGCCCGATAGTCGGTTCGCAGATCAACCAGCTGGTCAATGATCCCCGTTCCCATGACACCACGAGCAATCTGCGACTGGACGTCAATTACAAGATCGGCAACCACTCGATCACCGCTGGTATCGACAACCTCACCACCCATTCGATCAATATTGGTACTACGCCATCCGGCCCAGGTTACTACTGGGTCTATGGAGATTCGCATAGTAATCCTAACGCGCCGATCCAGACTCTTCCAGGTGAGAGCGTAGGAGCGCCAGGCGGTAGCGGCTACTACGTAGCCAAGGAAATCTATTCCAATTCCGCAAGCGCACGCGTCAAGCAGACTGCCCAGTACATCGAGGATCAGTGGCAGATCAGTGACCGCATACTGGCGACCATTGGCATCCGCAACGACCAGTTCACCAACTACAACCCGGACGGCGTGCCGTACCTGCGACTGACCAAGCCGCAGTGGGCGCCGCGCATCGGCGCCACTTGGGACGTCAACGGTGACTCCAGCTTCAAGGTCTACGGCAACGTGGGCCGCTACTACTTGGCCGAGCCCGCAAACGTGGCCATTCGCGGCGCAGCGGGCAGCACCTTTACCGATCAGTATTTCACGTATACGGGTATCGACCCCACCACGGGCGCGCCTACCGGACTCACGCAGATTCCTCAGGATCGCTACCCCGGCGTATCGGCCAATAACGAGTTTGGCGTGCCGCCTGATCCGAAGACCGTAACCAGCAACAACGCTAAAGCCGAGTATCAGGATGAGTACATCCTCGGTTTCGACAAAGCGCTTGATGCTTTTGGCCAGAAATGGACTTACGGTGCACGCGCCCAGTACCGCGTCATGCGCAATGCATTGGATGACGTCTGCGATGACAACGTGATCCAAGCCTATGCGGTGAAGCAGGGGCTTGACCCCGTGGCTGCCCTCGGTTCCACCGGTTGCTACATCCTTAATCCAGGTCGCGATGCCAAAATCAATGTTTCGAATGGCGCAGGCGGCTACAGTGTCCTCAATATTCCTTGGTCGGCGTGGGGCATGCCAAGGCTCAACCGCAAGTACGGAGCACTTGAGCTGTACTTGGAGCACCCGTTTGATGGCAAGTGGTTCGGCAAGATCGACTACGTCTGGTCGCGCAGCTTCGGCAACTACGAGGGCTCGGTGCTTTCCAATATCGGCCAGCAGGACGTGTCGCAGACCGAGGCATGGGACAATGCCGGCGTGATGACGTATTCCGGCGGCGCGCAGGCTAACGACCGCACGCATCAGCTCAAGGTGATCGGCTATTACCAGATCACTCCCGAGTGGCTAGTCGGTGGCAACCTGCAAGTACTTTCAGGCACTCCCAAGGCGTGCTACGGTTATTTTGGCCCGGGCAGCGCTACTCAGATTCAGACTGATCCGTTTGGATACGGTGGTTCTTATCATTTCTGTGGACCGACCGGCACACCGGCTCCTCCGGGGAGCACTGGCCGTACGCCGTGGCAGGAAATCCTCAGCCTCAGTGCTGAGTATCGTCCGGTGTGGGCTGAGAATCGACTCGGTTTCAGCGTCGATGTCTTCAACGTGTTCAACCAGCAGCAGATCACACAGTTCCGTGCTTACTCGGAGTCTGGAAAGAACACGTTGAGCTCCACCTGGAACGTGCCGCTTTCGTACGAGCAACCTCGCTACGTGCGTTTCGGAGTCACTTACGACTTCTAAACTGCAGGTGTAATGTGATTTGAGAAGCATGTGCGGCAGGAGAAATCCTGCCGCATTTTGTTTGAAGCTGTTTGGCGAACGATGGTGCTGGCCGCCACCCCCGATGTCGCCGACAATGCGGGCATGCCTGCCTCTCCCGCCGCGTCGTCGCGCCCATGCTGAACCGGCTGTGGTTCGGGTTTTTTCTGGTGGCGGCGGTGGCGGCGCTGTCGCGCTGGCTGATCGGTGGCGACGCGGCGGTGTTTGCGGCGGTGGTGGCGTCGCTGTTCGCGATGGCCGAGCTGTCGGTGAAGGTGATGCTGCTGCTGTTCGGCACGCTGACCCTGTGGCTGGGTTTCCTGCGCATCGCGGAGCGGGCGGGGCTGGTGGATCGGCTGGCGCGCCTGCTCGGGCCGCTGTTTGCGCGGCTGATGCCGGAGGTGCCGCGCGGGCATCCGGCGATCGGGCTGATCACGCTGAACTTCGCCGCCAACGCGCTGGGGCTGGACAACGCGGCCACCCCGATCGGCCTGCGCGCGATGCGCGAGCTGCAGACGCTGAACCCCTCGGCCGACACCGCCAGCAACGCGCAGATCCTGTTTCTGGTGCTCAACGCCTCGTCGCTGACGCTGCTGCCGGTAACGGTGTTCATGTATCGCGCGCAGGCCGGCGCGCCCGATCCCACGCTGGTGTTCCTGCCGATCCTGCTGGCGCATTTCGCCGCCAACCTCACCGGGCTGCTGTCGGTGGCCTGGATGCAGCGGCTGCGGCTACGCGACCCGGTGGTGCTGGCGTGGCTGGGCGGCGGCGGCCTGCTGCTGGCCGGCTTCGTCGCGCTGCTGAGTTCGCTCACGGCGGTGGCGCTGGCCTCGCTGTCGGAGCTACTCGGCAACCTGATGCTGTTCGGCGTGATCATCGCGTTCCTGTGCGCGGGGGCGTGGCGACGGGTGCCGCTGTTCGAGACGTTCGTGGACGGTGCCAAACAGGGTTTCGAGGTGGCGAAGGATCTGCTGCCGTACCTGATCGCGATGCTGTGCGCGGTGGGCGTGCTGCGCGCCTCGGGGGCACTGGACTTTGCGCTGGCCGGCATCCGCTGGCTGGTGCTGCACGCGGGGCTGGATGATCGCTTCGTAGATGCGCTGCCGACCGCGCTGGTCAAACCGTTCTCCGGCAGCGCGGCGCGCGCGATGCTGATCGAGACGATGCACCACTCCGGCGTGGACAGCTTTCCCGCGCTGCTCGCCGCCACCATCCAGGGCAGCACCGAGACCACCTTCTACGTGGTCGCGGTGTACTTCGGCGCGGTCGGCATCAAGCGCGTGCGGCACACCATCGGCTGCGCGCTGCTGGCCGACCTGGCCGGCGTGCTGGCCTCGATCGGCGTGTGCTATTGGTTTTTCGGATGAGCGCGGCGGCGCCGGCGCAGCGGATACTTGCACTATGCCGGGCGCCGGGTCGCGCTCGCATCGAGGGTTTGCGTGAGGGCGTCAGCGCATGTGCCTGATCGCCTTCGCCTGGCAGGCGCATCCACGCTGGCGCCTGCTGCTGCTCGGCAACCGCGATGAATTCCACGCGCGTCCCAGCGCGGCGCTGGCGCGCTGGGACGATCGGCCGATCATCGGCGGCCGCGATCTGCAGGCCGGCGGCACCTGGCTGGGGGTGACCGACGCGGGGCGCTGCTGCGTGGTGACCAACGTGCGCGACCCGCGCGATCCGCAGCTCGGCGTGTCACGCGGGATGCTGGCGACCGATTTCCTGGCCGGCAGCGCGGACGCCGCCAGCCACGCGCAGCAGCTGCTGCGTTCGGCGGCGGCGTACCGGCCATTCAACCTGCTGACCTTCGATGCGCAGGCTGCCTTTTATCTGGGCAATCGCCCGCAGCCGCGGATGCAGCCGGTGAGCGCGGGCGTGCACGGTCTGTCCAACGCCGATTTCAATACGCCGTGGCCGAAGACGCGCGCGCTGATGCAGCGCCTGCAGGGCTGGATCGACGACGGCGGCGAACGCGACTTTGCGCCGCTGTTCGACGCGCTCGCCGATGAGCAGCTGGCGCCCGATGCGCAGCTGCCGGATACCGGCGTGGGGCTGGCGCGCGAGCGCTGGCTGTCGGCGGCGTTCCTGCGCGGCGAGCATTACGGCACCCGCGCCAGCACGCTGGTGGCGATCGGGCATGCCGGCGACGGCGTGATCATCGAACGCCGCTTCGGGCCGCACGGCCGTTTCGAGGGCGAGACACCGTGGCCGATCGCGGGCCAGCCGGTCGTCCGATAGCGCCCCAGCAGCGCGGTGGCCGCCTACGCGCGCCGTCGCCCGCCGCGTCTGAGCGTGCTGCCTCCACCTGGCTAGCCTGACGCGGGTAATCCACCCAGGGGATGGACCGATGCGCAACGAATGGCTGCTGCTGGTGGGTATCGCCGGATGTTTCACCCGCGTCCTGTACGCGGCCGCCTGCCCCGACTGGTCGCCGGCGCAGGCGCGGCAGGAGCTGGCCGCGCTGCATGATCGACTGGACGGCTGGAACCACGCGTACCGGGTCAGCGGGCGCTCGCCGGTCGAGGACGCGGTCTACGACCAGGCGCAGCAGCGCTTCGCCGCGTGGTCGCGCTGCTTTCCGGCGCAGGCACCGCCGCCGCCCGCGCCGCTGGCCGATGCCGGCGGCAGGCTGCGCGCGCCGGTGGCGCAGACCGGACTGGCCAAGCTGCCGGATGCGGCGGCGCTGGCGGCGTGGATGCAGACGCGCGGCAATCGCGACCTGTGGGTGCAGCCGAAGGCCGACGGTGTGGCGGTCACCCTGCTGTATATGGACGGCCAATTGCGCCAGGCCAGCAGCCGCGGCGACGGCCTGCACGGCGCGGACTGGACCGCCGCGGCGCAGCGCATCGGGGCGATTCCCAAACGGCTGCCGCAGGCGCCCGCGCGCGTGGTGCTGCAAGGTGAGCTTTACTGGCGCACGCCCGGCCACGTGCAGGCCAAAGCCGGCGCTGCGCATGCCCGTTCGGCGGTGGCCGGCGCGCTGGCGCGCGACACGCTGGACGCCGCCAGCGCGGCGCAGATCGGGCTGTTCGTGTGGGACTGGCCCAGCGGGCCGGCCGACATGCCGGCGCGGCTGGCCGGACTGCAGGCGATGGGGCTGGCCGACAGCGTGGCGTACACCCACGCGGCCAGCAGCATCGACGACGTCACGCGCTGGCGCGAGCAGTGGTATCGCCACGCCATGCCGTTCGCCGCCGATGGCACGGTGGTGCGGCAGGGCCGGCGGCCATCGTCGGCAAGCTGGCCGGCCGCGCCGCCGGCGTGGGCGGTGGCGTGGAAATATCCGGCCACCTCGGCGCTGGCCGAGGTGCGCGCGGTGAACTTCACCGTGGGTCGCAGCGGCCGCATCACGCCGGTGCTGGAGCTGGAGCCGGTGCAGCTGGACGACCGCCGCGTGCAGCGGGTGAGCCTGGGATCGCTGCAACGCTGGCAGCAACTCGACATCCGCCCCGGCGACCAGGTGGAGGTCGCGCTCGCCGGCCTCACCATTCCGCAGCTGCAGGCGGTGGTGTGGCGCACGCAGCAGCGTGCCGCCGTGGCCGTGCCCGCAGCCGGCGCACACAGCACGCTCAGCTGCTGGCAGGCGAGTGCGGGGTGTGAAGCGCAGTTTCGCGCCCGACTGGTGCGGCTGGGCGGCCGCCAGGGCCTGCGGCTGGACGGCCTCGGTGCCGACACCTGGCAGGCGCTGATCGACGCCGGCCTGATCCGCGACCTGCTCGACTGGATGGCCCTGACCCCGGCGCAGCTCGCCGCCGTGCCCGGCATCGGCGCGGCGCGCGCGCAGGCGCTGGCGCAGACGTTTGCCGCTGCGCGCCGGCGGCCGTTCGCCGACTGGCTGCAGGCGCTCGGCATGCCGGCCAGCGGCACGGCCGAGCTCACCGACTGGGCCACGCTGCATGGGCACAGCGCCGACGCATGGCGGGCGATCGCCGGCCTCGGCGCCGCGCGCGCGGCCCAGCTGGCGGCGTTCTTCGATCATCCGGGCGTGCGGGCACAAGTCGCGCGACTACGCGCGGCCGGCGTGCAGGGATTCTGAGCGGCAGCGTGCGCAGGCTGTCCGGTTGGCCGGCGCTGCACGATTTACCCGGGAGCAGCTTCTTGGGGGACCAGCTTCAGTGGGACCGACATCTGTGGGACCGACTTCAGTCGCGATGCTCTTGTTCTGATGCTGCATCAAAGCAAAGGCATCGCGACTGAAGTCGCTCCCACAGCCGAGCTCACCGGCTGGGCCACGCTGGATGGGCACAGCGCCGACGCATGGCAGGCTGTCCGGTTGGCCGGCGCTGAACGATTTACCCGGGAGCAGCTTCTTAAAAGAGCAGCTTCAGTGGGAGCGACTTCTGTGGGAGCGACTTCAGTCGCGATGCTCTTGTTCTGATGCTGCATCAAAGCAAAGGCATCGCGACTGAAGTCGCTCCCACCGTTAGCGCGGCGGCGCGGTCAGCTCGCGTGCGCTGAGGTAGCCGTCGTGGTTGCGATCGAGCCGGTGAAACTGGCGGCGCAGGTTGTCCTGGAAGCGTTTCAGGGTGATCGGTTTGCCGCGGCCGCCGGGCAGTTCGTCCGCTTCGAGCACGCCGTCGCCGTTGCGGTCCATGCGTTGGAAACCGCGGCTCATCCAGGCCACGTATTCCGCTTCGCTGACGCGCCCGTCGCCGTTGCGGTCGAACTGCTTCAGGTATTCCGCCGGCGTGCTCTGCGCCTGTGCCAGCAGCGGCGCCAGCAGCAGCGCCAGCGCCAGCACGCCGTGGCGCCGCGCGTTCAGCGGGACACGCCGCGCAGGCCGATGAATTGCAGGAACTCCATCCGCGTGCGCGCGTCCTCGCGGAAGCTGCCGAGCATCTGGCTGGTCACCATCGACACGCCACGCTTGTGCACGCCGCGGGTGGTCATGCACTCGTGGCTGGCATCGATCACCACCGCCACGCCGGCCGGCTGCAGGGTTTCCTGGATGCACTGGGCGATCTGCGCGGTGAGTTTTTCCTGCACCTGGAAGCGGCGCGCATAGCCGTCGACCACGCGTGCCAGCTTGCTGATGCCGACCACCCGGTTGACCGGCATGTAGGCGACGTGGGCGCGGCCGATGATCGGCGCCATGTGGTGCTCGCAGTGGCTCTCGAACTCGATGTCGCGCAGCACCACCATCTCGTCGTAGCCTTCGACCTCCTTGAAGGTGCGCTTGAGATAGTCGGCCGGATCGTCCGCATAGCCGCCAAACCAGTCGCCATAGGCCTTGACGACCCGCCTGGGGGTATCCAGCAGGCCTTCGCGGGCCGGGTCTTCCCCGGCCCAGCGCAGCAGCACGCGCACGGCCTCCTCGGCCTGCTCGCGGGTGACATCGTGGGGCTTGGCGTGATCGCTCATGCGGGATCCTGAAACCGTCGAAGGAACAAGTTTAGCGGCCCAGCGTCGGTGGGACGCCATGCCGACACGGGATTGCAGGCCATGCAGGCCCACGATCTGTGGGGTTGTGCCGGCTTGTACGGGTGAGATCGCGATCCGGATGCGCGCACCCCGACTCACTCGGCGCCGGCGTCCTCATCGTCGGACTCCGTCGCCGATCCTTCGCCCAGCAGCTCGATGCTGGCCGCGGCCGACAGCGACTCCACCTCGCGCAGCTTGCGCTCGATCACGCGGGTGCGCACGCCGGCGCTGTCGATGCTGTTGCGCGCGGCGTCGAGCTGCTTGCGGGTCTTGTCCAGCACCAGGCCGAACTTGCCGAATTCGGTCTTCACGGCGCCCAGGATCTTCCACACCTCGCTGCTGCGCTTGGCGATCGCCAGCGTGCGGAAGCCCATCTGCAGGCTGTTGAGCAGGGCGCTGAGGGTGGTCGGGCCGGCCACCGTGACGCGGTGCTCGCGCTGCAGCTGCTCGAACAGCCCGGGGCGGCGGATCACCTCCGCATACAGGCCTTCGGTGGGCAGGTAGAGCACGGCGAAATCGGTGGTGTGCGGCGGCGCCACGTACTTGGCGTGGATGCGCCTGGCCTCCTCGCGCACGCGGTTTTCCAGCGCGCGGCCGGCCGCGTTGGCGGCCTCGACGTCGCTGGCTTCCTGCGCGTCGAGCAGGCGCTGGTAGTCCTCCACCGGAAACTTGGCGTCGATCGGCAGGTAGACGTGCTCGCCCTCGTCCTGGCCCGGCATGCGGATGGCGAACTCGACCCGCTCGCTGCTGCCCGGCACGGTGACCACGTTGCAGGCGTACTGCTCGGCGGTGAGCATGTCCTCCAGCAGCGCGCCCAACTGCACTTCGCCGAAGATGCCGCGCTTCTTCACATTGGTCAGCACGCGCCTGAGGTCGCCCACGCCGATGGCGAGGTTCTGCATTTCGCCGAGCCCGCGTTGCACCGCCTCCAGTCGCTCGGAGACCAGCGCGAACGACTGGCCGAGCCGCGTCTCCAGCGTGCTCTGCAGCTTTTCGTCGACGGTGGCGCGCATCTGTTCGAGCTGGGCGGCGTTGTCCTGCTGGATCGCGCCGAGCTTGGCTTCCAGCGTGGCGCGCACCTCGCCCATGCGCTTTTCGTGCTCGGCGGCGAGCGCGGCCAGCCGCTGCTGCTGCTGCTCGCCGAAGCGGTTGAGCGCGAGGGTGAGCTCCTCGCGGCTGCGGTGGGCGTCGTCCGCCAGTCGCCGGGCCAGCGCCTGCAGGCCGGTGTCGGTGCGTTCGGTGAGCTGGGCCAGCCGCTGGCTGAAGCCGTCGATGCGCTCGGCCTGCTGCTGCGACACCGCGCCGAGCTGCTCGCCCACATGCGTGCGGAAGCGGTCGAAGCCCTGCTGCAGCTCCTCGCGGCCGCTGCGCTGCTCCTCGCGCAGCGCGCGCTGCAGGCGTTCGCCGTCGTCCTTCAGCGCATCCAGACGGCTGCCGAGTCCGGCATCGCCGCGCCCACGCAGCAGCAGCGCGATCTGCAGCGCCAGCAGGATCAGCGCCACCGCCAGCAGCGCCAGCAGCAGCAGATCGGTCATCGGCATGGGCCACTCCGTCGGGTTGAAGGCTGCAAGTTTACGCGCTGTCGTCGCCAGCGCCGGGACGCACGGTTAGCCGCGTGCAGGCTCGACGGCCGCCGTCGCCCGCGATATGGTTGCCCGATCCGGGCGCTGCACAGCGCGCGGGCAGGCCGCCTCGCGGCCGGCGTCGCTCGGACGGTTCCGGGCGCTTACGTTGACGAGACCTGCCATGACCGAGCCCCGTTCCGCCCCCGCGTCCGCCCCGCGCCGCTTCGCGCGCATCGAGCGGCTGCCGCCCTACGTGTTCAACATCACCGCCGAACTGAAGATGGCCGCGCGCCGTCGCGGCGAGGATATCGTCGATCTGTCGATGGGCAACCCCGACGGCGCCACGCCGCCGCACATCGTGGAGAAGTTGTGTACGGTGGCGCAGCGCCCCGACACCCACGGCTATTCCACCTCGAAGGGGATACCGCGGCTGCGCCGCGCAATCGCGCACTGGTACGCCGAGCGCTACGGCGTGGCCATCGATCCGGACAGCGAGGCGATCGTCACGATCGGCTCGAAGGAGGGCCTGGCCCACCTGATGCTGGCCACGCTGGATCGCGGCGATACCGTGCTGGTGCCCAACCCCAGCTATCCGATCCACATCTACGGCGCGGTGATAGCCGGCGCGCAGATCCGCTCGATCCCGATGGCGCCGGGCATCGACTTTTTCGCCGAGCTCGAGCGCGGCATCCGCGAGAGCATCCCGAAGCCGAAGATGATGATCCTCGGCTTTCCGTCCAACCCCACGGCGCAGTGCGTGGAGCTGGATTTCTTCGAGCGGGTGATTGCGCTGGCCAAACAGTACGACGTGCTGGTGGTGCACGACCTGGCCTACGCCGACATCACCTACGACGGCTGGAAGGCGCCCTCGATCATGCAGGTGGCGGGCGCGAAGGACATCGCGGTGGAATTCTTCACCCTGTCCAAGAGCTACAACATGGCCGGCTGGCGGATCGGCTTCATGGTCGGCAATGCGGAGCTGGTCAACGCGCTGGCGCGCATCAAGAGCTACCACGACTACGGCACCTTCACCCCGCTGCAGGTGGCGGCGATCGCCGCGCTGGAGGGCGATCAGCAGTGCGTGCGCGAGATCGCCGCGCGCTACCAGCAGCGCCGCGACGTGCTGGTCAAGGGCCTGCACGAGGCCGGCTGGATGGTCGACACGCCGAAGGCGTCGATGTACGTGTGGGCGAAGATTCCCGCGCCGTATGCGCATCTGGGCTCGCTGGAGTTCGCCAAGAAGCTGCTGGCCGAGGCGAAGGTGTCGGTGTCGCCCGGCATCGGCTTCGGCGAGTACGGCGACGATCACGTGCGCTTCGCCCTGATCGAGAACCGCGATCGCATCCGCCAGGCGCTGCGCGGGATCAAGGCGATGCTGCGGGCGGACGGGTTGCTGCCTGCGGCGACGAAGGCGAAAGCCGCCGCGCCGGAGTGACGGCGGCGGCTGCGCGCTACAGCACCTGGCAGTACACCGCCTTCAGGTAGCGCCCCTCCGGCACGTCGGTGCGGAACGGGTGGTCGGCGCCGGCGCCGCGCGTTTCCAGCACCTGGATTTCGCGGCCGGCGTTCAGCGCCACCCGGCGCAGCATTTCCAGAAACTCGCCCTCGCCGACCAGGCCGGTGCACGAGCAGGTCAGCAGCAGGCCGCCGGGCGGGATGATGTCCAGCACCATGCGGTTCATCGCGAAATATTTCTTCAGCGCGTCCATCACCTTGCTGCGGTCGCGGGTGAGCTTGGCCGGGTCCAGCACCACCGCGTCGTAGCGCTCGCCGCGCGCCACCGCGGCGCGCACCCAGTCGAAGATGTCGGCCTGCTCGAAGCTCACCGCGACAGCGTTGGCGGCGGCGTTGGCGCGGGCGATCTCCAGGATGCCGGCGTCCAGATCCACGCCCACCGCCGCCTGAGCACCAGCCGCCATCGCGTGCACCGCGAAGCCGCCGGCGTTGCAGCACAGGTCGAGCACGCGGCGACCCTTCGCCAGTTCCGCGAAGCGCCTGCGGTTGTCGCGCTGGTCGGCGAAGAAGCCGGTCTTGTGGCCCGAGCCGGGCGCCGCGTGGAAGCGCAGGCCGTGCTCGTGCACCTCGACGGCTTCGGGCGCATCGGGGCTGCGCACGTCGAACGACTCCTGCTTCTGCACGTGCGACTCGGCGAACCAGTACAGGCGTGCGCCGGGGAAATGGTCGAGCAGCGCAGCGTGGATCGCCTCGCGGAATTTCCACATGCCGGCGGCGAAGTACTCGATCACCAGGATGTTGGCGTAGCGGTCGACGATCAGCCCGGACAGGCCGTCGCCCTCGCTATGCACCACGCGCCACGCATCGGTGGCGCCGTCGAGCTGCAGCCAGTCGCGCCGCAGCTGCACCGCGCGGGCGATGCGCGCGGCGATCCATTCGGCATCAATAGTCGTTTCGGGATGCGTGTCGAGCATTCGCAGCGCGATGCGCGCATGGCCGTTCCAGAACGCGCGGCCGACGAAGCGGTCCTTCGCGTCCTGCACCTCCACCACGCTGCCCGGCGGCAACTTCGACGTGGGCTTGTAGATCTGCGCCGACCATACCCACGGGTGGCCCGGCGCGCGATCGGATTTCAGGCGGATCACGGGCAGGGCTGCGACGCTGGCGGGTGTATTCATCGCCGCATTCTACCGGCAGCACGCCGCCGCCCGGCGGTTCAGTCCGCCTGCATCACCGCCAGCTCGTTGCCGTGCGGGTCGCGAAACTGGAAACGGCGGCCGCCGGGAAAGGCGAAGATCGGTCGCGCCATGACGCCACCCGCCGCAGTGACGGCGGCCAGCGCCGCCTCGAGGTCGTCCACCAGGATCACCGGCAGCGGCGCCGTCGGCGCCTCGCGCATGTCGCCCTGCAGGCCCACGTCGACATCGCCGGTGGTGGTGGCCGCGTAGCTGGGGCCGAAGTCGCTCAGCGACCAGCCGAAGGCGCGGGCATAGAACGCCTTGGCGGAGGCGAGGTCTGCGGCGGGCAGTTCGATGTAACAGGGGCGTGCCATGACGTGTCTCCTTGGGCGGTCGGATCAATCAACGCAGCTTGAGCACCAGCCACGACAGCAGCGCCAGCAAGTTGATGCCGAAGCGCGATACCGACGGCCCGGTGCTGGCCAGCGCGAAGCCCTGCGTGCCGAAATTCCAGCTCAGCCACGGGCGCACCAGGTGTGCGGTGGTCTCGAGGTTGAAGTAGGCACCGCAGTGCAGCGCGTAGCTGAAGATCGGCGTGGCGAGCAGCGGGATCTGCAGCAGCTGCGCCCAGCTCGACATGCGCACGCCGCGCTCGCTGCCGTCGACCAGCTGCACGCCGGCAGCCAGCACGAAGCCGAACAGCGCCAGCCCGATCAGCGCCACGATGCTGTCATGCGAACCCAGCGGCAGCAGGTGGCGCAGCATGGCGCCCACGCCGTAGAGGCCGCCGGCGATTTCGAGGATGCCGATCAGGCGGAACAGGATGGTGCGCATGCGGAACTCCGGAACGAGAGGGGATGGGTGATGGTGGGAGCGACTTCAATGTGGGAGCGACTTCAGTCGCGATGCCTTTGCTTTGATGCAGCCTGAGAGCAGAAGCATCGCGACTGAAGTCGCTCCCACATTGAAGTTGCTCCCGCATGTTTGTTATTCCAGCTCGTCGGCCAGTTCGTGCAGGTCGGCGATGTGCTGCTCCCACCAGCGCGCCTCGGCAGCGAACGGAAACGCGGCGGGGAACGCGGGATCGTGCCAGCGCGCGGCGATCCAGCCGGCGTAGTGCAGCTGGCGCATCGCGCGCAGCGCCGGGATCAGCGCCAGCTCGGCGTGATCGAAATCGCGAAACTGCTGGTAACCCTCGAGCAGCGCCTGCATCGCGCGCTCGTCGTTGGCCAGCATCCACAGATCCTGCACCGCCGGGCCGCTGCGGGCGTCGTCGAAGTCGACGAAGTGCGGGCCGGCGTCCGTCCACAGCACGTTGCCGGGGTGGCAGTCGCCGTGCAGGCGCAGCTGTTGCAGCGGGCCGAGCGCCTGCGTGCGTGCGGCGATGGCGGCATCCAGCCGCAGCGCGGCGGCGCGGTAATTCGGCTGCAGCGACGCCGGCAGCAGGCTCGATGCCAGCGCCGCGCGCATCGGCTGCTGCACCATCGTGTCGCGGTCGAGCCGGCCGCGCTGGGCGAACGGCTGGCGTGCGCCGACCACGTGCATGCGCGCGATCAGCCGGCCCAGCCACTGCAGCTGGTCGGGCGATTCCAGCGCCGGCGCGCGACCGCCGCGGCGCGGCGTCAGGGCGTAGCGGAAGCCGTCGTGCAGCAGCAGCGTGCGGCCGGCGAACACCAGCGGCACCACCACCGGCAGTTCGGCCGCAGCCAGCTCCTGCGCGAAGGTGTGTTCCTCGATGATCGCCGCGTCGCTCCAGCGGTTTGGGCGATAGAACTTCGCGATCACCGGCGCATCTTCTTCCAGGCCGACCTGCCACACGCGGTTCTCGTAGCTGTTCAGCGCCAGCAGCCGCCCGTCCGGCCACAGTCCGCAGGCGCCGACGGCGTCCAGCAGCAGGTCGGGCGTGAGTCGTGCGTAAGGGGTCTCCGAAATCATCGACATGCGGGGCCTGGATGATGCTTCCCGGCGGTGGATGCGCGTGTCACTGGCGCAGTACCGTCGCCAGCGAGTTGGCGAAGTACTCGATATTGCCTTCGCTCAGGCCGGCGAGGTTCATGCGGCTGCTGCCGACCAGGTAGATCGCGAATTCACTGCGCAGGCGTTCGACCTGCGCAGCATCGATGCCGAGGAAGGAGAACAAGCCGCGCTGGCGCTCGATGAAGCTGAAATCGCGTTGCAGTCCGGTCGCTGCCAGCCGGGACACCGCCAATGCACGCATGCGCCGGATGCGTTCGCGCATCGCGGTCAGCTCGTCTTGCCACTGGGCGGTCAGCGCGGGGCGGGTCAGGATGCGGGCGACGATGGCAGCACCGTGCGCCGGCGGCATCGAATAGATGTTGCGGATCCGCCCGAGCATGACCGAGCCGGCCGCCGTCGTGGTGCTGGCGCAGTCACCGATGAGGCTGAGCGCACCGATGCGTTCCCGATACAGGCCGAAGTTCTTCGAACACGAGGTGCACAGCAACATCTCCGGTACCGCAGCGGCCAGCGCGCGCACGCCGACGGCATCGCGGTCGAGGTCTTCGGCAAAGCCTTGGTAGGCCATGTCCAGCAGCGGCACGAAGCCCTGTCGCTGCGCCAGCGCGGCAATCTCCGGCCACAGCCCGGCCGGAATGTCGACGCCGCTGGGGTTATGGCAACAGGCATGCAGCAGCACCACATCGCCGGACGGCACCTGCGCCAGGCTGGCGAGCATCGCATCGGTCCGCAGGCTCTGGGTCGGCGCGTCGTAGTAGGGGTAATCGCGCAGCCGCAGCCCGGCCGCCTGAAACACGCTGGGGTGGTTGGCCCAGCTGACATCGGGCAACCACAGGCAGGCGTCGGGTCGACTATGGCGGATCAGTTCGGCGGCCACGCGCAGGGCACCGGTTCCGCCCGGCGTCTGCGCGGTGAACACGCGGTGGTCGCGGCGCACCGGATGTTCGGCCAGCGCCAGTGCCTCGATGGCTGCGGTAAACACGGGGTCGCCGGCCATGCCCTGGTAGGACTTGCTGTCCTCCTCGGCCAGACGCAGCCGCTCGGCTTCGTGCACACAGTCCAGGATCGGCGTGTGGCCCGCCTGGTCGCGGTACACGCCGACGCCGAGATCGATCTTGCCGGCGCGCGGGTCCTTGCGGAATTGCGCCATCAGACCAAGGATCGGATCGTCCGGACCGGCTTGCAGATGGCTGAACATGGGCGTCTCGACAACGGCGGTGGTGACAGCTTGGGAGCTTGGAGCGGTGCTGGCTTGTCTTGAGTCAAGTGGGCGCTGCCGTTTTCGCGCCAGAATCCAGTTCTGCGCACGCCCCGGGTCACCCTCGGAGATTCTACCGCCCCATGGCTACCATCATCGAACCGTTCCGCATCCACTCGGTCGAGCCGCTACGCATGAGTACCGCCGACGAGCGCCACGAAGCGATCGTGCAGGCCGGCTACAACTTGTTCTCGCTGCGCAGTCAGGACGTCCTGATCGACTTGCTTACCGACTCCGGGACCGGCGCCATGTCGAGCGAACAATGGGCCTGTATCCAGCGCGGTGACGAGGCCTATGCGGGCTCACCTTCCTGGTACCGCTTTGAGGCGGCGGTGCGGCAGCTGTTTCCGTTCGCCCATATCATCCCCACCCACCAGGGCCGCGCCGCCGAAAAGATCCTGATGGCGGCGATCGGCGGGCCCGGACGCATCATCCCCAACAACACCCACTTCGACACCACCCGCGCCAATGTCGAGGCCACCGGTGCCGAAGCTGTTGACTTGGTAGTCCCCGAAGGTCTCGACCCCACCCGCGAACATCCGTTCAAGGGCAACATGGACCTCGGCCGGCTCGATGCCCTGCTGAGTGCGCGTCGCGACGACGTGCCCGCCGTGTTCGTCACCATCACCAACAACTCCGGCGGCGGCCAGCCAGTCTCGCTGGAGAACCTGCGTGGCGTGCGCGCGCTGTGCGATCGCTACCGCGTGCCGCTGTTCCTCGACGCCTGCCGCTTCGCCGAGAACGCCTGGTTCATCCGCGAGCGTGAAAGCGGCCAGGGCGAGCGTGAGGTCGCCGATATCGTGCGCGAGATCGCCGCCCTCGCCGACGGCATGACGATGAGCGCCAAGAAGGATGGCCTCTCCAACATCGGCGGCTGGCTCGCCGTCCGCGATGACGAACTTGCCGCACGCTGCCGCAATCTGCTGATCCTGACCGAGGGCTTCCCGACCTACGGCGGGCTCGCCGGCCGCGACCTCGATGCCATCGCCCAGGGTTTGCAGGAGGTTGTCCAGCACGACTACCTGCGCTACCGCATCCGTTCCACCGGCTACCTCGGCGACGGCCTGCATGCCGCCGGCATCCCGGTCATGCGCCCGATCGGCGGTCACGCCGTTTACATCGACGCGCGCGCCTTGCTCCCGCACATCCCGCCGCTGCAGTACCCCGGTCAGTCACTTGCCGTCGCGCTCTACGAGGCGGGCGGCATCCGCAGCTGCGAGATCGGCACCGTCATGTTCGGCCGCCACCCTGACGGCAGCGAAACCGCCGCCGCGCTCGACCTCGTCCGCCTCGCCATTCCACGCCGTACCTATACCCAGAGCCACATCGACTACGTCATCGAAATCTGCACCGAAGTTGCGGCCCGCGCAGGCGCGCTGCGCGGCTACCGGATTGCCGACGAGCCACCGACGCTGCGGCACTTCACCGCGCGTTTCGAACCGCTGCCGGATTAGCGCGCGGCCGCCATCCTTTCGCCAGGATCACCAGCATGACGGCAGCACCCGTATCGCCCGCGCAGCACCTGCCCGGTGCGTCCAACAAGGCAGCGCTTGACGCCTGCCTCGCCGATCTCGACCAGGCGCAGCCCGGGGCGCTGGCGTTGGTGCTCGAAGTGGTCGGCCATGCTTACGCCGGCGCCGGCACGCTGGTCCATTTCAGCGCCGCCGGCCGTCGCTGCGGCTGGGTCAGTCCCGGTTGCCTGGAAGGCGACGTGCTGGCGGCCGCCGATGCCGCCTACGCCGAGGGTCGAGTGCGCCTGCTCGACCTCGACAACCGTGACTTGTTCGATGTGTTCTCCGGCGCCGGGGCCGGTTGCCGGGGCCGGCAGCGGGTGCTGGTGCTGCCGCTGTCGATGCTCGCGGGGTTGCGTCCGATCCTCGCCAGTTACCGGCAGCACGACCAGCCGTTGCGGCTGCGTTTCGCCGCGTCGGGCCAGCTGCGTGTGCAGACCGCCGAGTTGCAGGCCGCATGGTCGTTGCCGGTGGAGGCCCAGGTGCCGCCAGCAGACGTTGCTGGCGGCGCCTGGGCGTTGCAGTGGGCGCCGCTGCCGAAAGTGCTCATCTGCGGCGCCGGACCGGAAAGCGACATCCTGTTGCCGTTGCTGGATCAGCTCGGCTGGCGGGTGGATCTGGTCGAGCCACGAGCGGACTGGGCGAACTGCATGGCGCGGGTCGAACGCCTGCTGCCGGCGACTCCGGCCGAGGGTGGCGGCTACGACGCGGTGCTGGTCATGGCGCATCACTTCGGCCGCGACCGCGAGGTGCTGGCGACGCTGGCGGGCTGGCCACGACTGCCTGACTATATCGGTCTGCTCGGCCCGGAACGGCGGCGTGAGGATCTGCTGGCGACCCTGCCGGGCGATGTCCGCGAGCGCCTGCATGGGCGACTGGAGTCCCCGGCCGGGCTGCCACTGGGCGGGCGTGGCGCCGCCGCCATCGCGCTGTCGCTGGCGGCGCGTCTGCAGAAATGTGTGCAACGACCTGACCTGGCTCAGGAGCAGGGGGGCCCGCCTGTGCCAGAGTCTGCTGTCCTTCTGGAAAATCGGGATCCGCCATGCTGACCAACTTTCTCATTGCCGACCACCGCGACTGCGACGCGCTGTTCGCGACCGCCGAAAACGCTGCCAGCGACGGCGACCACGCCACCGCCAGTACGGCCTTCGCCGGATTCGAGGCGGCGATGGCGCGGCACCTGTCGATCGAAGAGAACGTGCTGTTTCCGGAATTCGAGGCGCGCAGCGGCATGGCTGGCGGGCCCACCGCGGTGATGCGCATGGAACACGAGCAGATGCGCGCGATGATGTTGCAGATGCGCCGCGCGCTGGATGGCCGCGAACTCGACGATTTCCTGGGGCTGGGCGAGACCCTGCACATCCTGATCCAGCAGCACAACATGAAAGAGGAGCAGATGCTCTATCCGATGTGCGAGAACGCCCTGGCCGATAGCGCCCAGGCGCTGCTGGAACGCATGCGGGCGTACTGATGGCCATGGCTGCCACCGAAGTGAACCTCGACGTGCGCGGTCTGCCGCCGTGTGAGCCGCTGGAGCAGATCCTGGCCGGCTGCCACCAGCTGGTTCCCGGGCAGCGGCTGCGCGCGCTGGTCAGCCGGGAACCGCTGCCGCTGTTTCCGTTGCTTGAACAGCGCGGCTTCGCCTGGCGGGTGGTCGCACTCGCCGAGGGCCGCTGCGAGCTGTTGGTCTGGCGCGCCGGCGACCGGCAAGCGGCGGAGGTCGGGTGAACGCGGGACTGTCGCTGGAACAGGCGCCGCCACTGTCGGTGCCGCTGCGATTCTTCCTGAGCGCCCCGCTGTTCGGTCTGGCGGCCGCCGGACTGCTGCTGTGGCGCGGCCCCGACGTGCTGGCGTCGCGCTGGAGCGCGGGCGCGCTGGCGCTCAGTCACCTGTTGGCGCTCGGCGTGCTGAGCATGGTGATGTGCGGTGCGCTGTGGCAGATGCTGCCGGTGTTGGCCGGTGTGCGGGTGGCCCAGCCGCGAAGGACGGGCGCGCTGTGCCACAGCCTGCTGGTGCTGGGAACGCTGACCCTGGCGAGTGGATTTCTGGGCGCCGGCCAGAATGCTTTTCGCGTGGCGGTGCTGCTGCTGGGACTGGGCCTTGGCGCGTTTCTGACTGTGATGGGGCACGCCCTGATCCGGGCGCCGCATGCTCAGGACAGCGTGCGCGGCATGCGCTGGGCGCTGCTCGGTCTGGCGGGAACGGTCGGCCTTGGCGTCACGCTCGGCTTGGGCCACGGCGGTCTCGGGCTGCCGCTGTGGCGCTGGCCGCTGACCGACCTGCACCTGGCCTGGGGCCTGCTGGGCTGGATCGCGACCCTGATCGCGGTCGTTGCCTGGCAGGTGGTGCCGATGTTCCAGATGACACCGCCTTACCCGTTACGGATGCGGCGCTGGCTGGCCGCCGGCCTGTTCGTGCTGCTGGGCTGGCACTCGCTGGCAGTATGGCGCGGCTGGCCGCTGGCCCGGTTGCCCGCGCTCCTGCTGGCGCTGGTGTTGGCCGCGTTGGCATTGATCACCCTGCGGCTGTTGTCGCGGCGCCGCCGCAAGGTCGCTGACGTCAGCCTCGCTTTCTGGCGCGTGGGCATGCGCGCGTTGCTGCTGGCGTCGGTGATCGGCGCCGCATCGCTGCTGGCATCGCCCACCGCGGCGGCTCGCCTGGCCTTGGCCGCGACCTTGCTGTTCCTGCTCGGCTTCGCGTTGTCGGTGGTCAACGGCATGCTTTACAAGATCGTGCCGTTCCTGGTCTGGCTGCATCTGCAGCAGCGCCTGGCGACCCGGATCGAGGTGCGCCACAGCATCGTCCTGCCGAACATGAAGTCGATCGTGCCGGAAAAGCGCAGCCGGCAGCAGTTTGCCCTGCACTTGGCGGCGCTGCTGCTGCTGCTGCTGGGCGTGCTGTTGCCGACCCTGCTGCGCCCGGCGGCGGCACTGTGGCTGGCTGACTTCGCGCTGCTTGAGTGGAACCTGGTCCAGGGCGTCCTTTGCTACCGGGCCGAGTGCCGGCACATCGACCACTATCGCTGATGGCGCTACGGCCCGGTTCCCGCAGTCGGCGCGCCGGCGTGCCAGCGCGCCAGATCATCCACGGTGTCGATGTCGATGGCCGCCTCGGGCATGGCCTGTTGCGCGTTCGCACCGCACTCGCGCCGCAGCATCGGCTTGGCGCCACGCTCGCCGCGCAGGCTGGCCAGCTCGGCGAATAGCCGGCGCGGGAAGATTGCCGGCACTCCGGGCTGGCCGCCATAGAAAGCGCAAAACGCGTATGTGGGCGCGGCGCGCCAGCGCGCGGCCAGCGCCTGCAGGGCTTCGGCGCGCAGGGCGATCTGGTCGGCCAGCAACACCAGCACGCCGTCGGGCTGTCCGTGCAATCCGACCATGCCGGTTGTCAGGCTGGTGCCCAGTCCCTCGGCCCAGTCGGTGCATGCGATAACTGGCAAGCCGGGTGGCAGCCGGGCGGCAATCTGCATGCGATGGGCGCCGAGCACCACGTGTACCGCGCCCGGCGCCACCGCCTCGGCAAGCGCGATGGCGCGGCAGATTAGCGGTTCGCCACCTACCAGTGCCAGTTGCTTGATCGTACCGAAGCGCCGGCCAGCACCGGCGGCCAGGACCAGCACGGCGAGCTCAGGCATGCGCCCGGCACAGCGCCAAGTAAAGCTGCAAGCGCTCGCGCAGTTCAGCGCCTATCGGCTGCGGGCGGCCGTGTTGCATTTCGATGGTTACCAGTACCGAGCGCGCGCACAGACGTTGCTCGCCGCCCACGCTGCCATCGAAACGCAGGGTCAGCGAGGTGTGGCCGACTTTTTCCAGTATCAGGCGCAGTTCCAGCGTTTCGCCCAGCCGGCAGGGGCGCAGGAAATCACATTCGGTGTGCGCGGTCGGAAAGCCGATGCCATGCTGCAGGATCAGCTCGGCGTAGTTCAGTCCCAGGCACAGGTTGAACCAGTCCTCGACCGCCGCCTGGAACATCTCGAAAAAGCGCGGGAAAAACACATAACCGGCCGGGTCAGTGTGGGTGAACCGTACCGGGGCGCGATGTACGTAGGGCTGGTCCATCCAATTCTCCTGTGGGTCCGGCCCGCCAACGCGCGGTGCGATGGGGTCGCCCGGCGCCTAGCGTAGCCTCTCAGTCGTCGGCCTTCGGGTCGAGGCCGTAGACCGGTGCCTGCACCTGCCGGAAGATACCCATGGCGCAGGGCAGATCGGGTGGCGCCATGAAGGCGAGCTGCTGCGCCAGGCTGCTGTCGGTCGCCTGCGGGTCGTGGCGCAGCGCCTGCTCGGGTATCGCTTCCCCGTCGGCCAGCGGCAGCGCCACCAGCCGGCCACGGTCGGCCACCAGCACCTTGCGCTGCTGCCGGCCGTAGAGCAGCGGCTCGCCCGGGCGCATCACTAGTGCGTAGTCGTCGCGGGTTTCCTTGTCGGTGATCATGGCGTAGGCGCCATCGTGAAAGGTGACGCAATTGAGCAGCACCTCGACCAAGGCCACCCCGCGATGGGCGTGCGCCGCCGCGAAGACCTCCTCCATCATCGCGCCGTTGGTGTCGGCGACCCGGGCCACGAACGTGGCGCCCGCGGCCAGTGCCAGGTTGACCGGATTGATCGGAGTGTCGGCCACGCCATACGGAGTCGAACGTGTGACCATCCCGCGCGGGCTGGTGGGTGAGGCTTGGCCCTTGGTCAGGCCGTAGATCTGGTTGTTCAGCAGCAGCATCTTGATGTTGGGGTTGCGCCGCAGCAGATGCAGGGTGTGGTTGGCGCCGATCGCCAGCGCATCGCCGTCGCCGGAAATCACCCAGACCGAGAGTTCGGGATTGGCCAGCTTGACGCCCAGCGCCACGGTCGGGGCGCGACCGTGCAAGGTATGAAAGCCGTAGGTGGCGGTGTAGTACGGCAGGCGCGAGGTGCAGCCGATGCCGGAGATGGTGACCAGCCGCTCGCGCGGCACGCCGAGGCGGGCATAGGTGGCGGTCAGCGACTTGAGCACGGCGAAGCACCCGCAGCCGGGGCACCAGCGCGGGGTGGAACTGCTGAGGAAGTCCGTGCGGCTGGGAGTCGTCGGCAGCTCCGCCGCGGTTGTCGGAACGACGGTAATGGGGATCATGTGAGGGTCTCCAGCAGCGATTCGGCGGCCTCGGTGATCTCGGTGATCCGGAACGCCGTGCCCTGCACCTTGTTCAGGCGCTGCAGGTCGAGCAGGTACTCGGCGCGCAGCAGCTGCCAGAGCTGGCCGCTGTTGTTTTCGATCACCAGCACGGTGCGGTGGCGGCGCAGCGTCTCGCCCAGGTCGCGCGGCAGCGGGTTGAGATGGCGCAGGTGCAGGCAAGCTACCGGGCGACCACGCTGGCGCAGACGGTCGGTGGCTTCGCGGATGGCGCCGAAGCTGCTGCCCCAGCCGAGCAGCAGCAGGCGGGCGTCAGTGTCGCCATGCACGGTGGTGGCCGGATAATCGGCGGCGACACCGGCGACCTTGTCGTGACGCAGCTGCACCATCGTCGCGTGGTTTTCCGCTTCGTAGCACACCGCGCCACTCGCACCGGCTTTCTCCAGGCCACCGATGACGTGCTCCATGCCCGGGTTGCCTGGTACCGCCCAGGGTCGGGCCAGGGTTTGCGGGTCGCGCCGGTAGGGTTGGAAATCTGCGCCGGCCACCGCACGGTGTACGGTGAATTCGGGCAGTTCGTCCAGCGCGGGTTCGCGCCAGACTTCGGCGCTGCTGGCCAGCGACAGGTCGCTGAGCACGACCACCGGCGTCATGTAGCGCAGCGCGATGCGGCTGGCCTCGACCACGGTGTCGAAGCAGTCTGCCGGCGTCGCGGCGGCCAGCACCGGCAGTGGCGATTCGCCGTGCCGGCCGTGCAAGGCCTGCAGCAGGTCGGCCTGCTCGGACTTGGTCGGGATGCCCGTGGATGGGCCGGCGCGCTGCACGTTGATCACCACCAGCGGCAGCTCGGCGATCACCGCCAGGTTGAGGAACTCGCCCATCAGGGACAGACCCGGGCCGGACGTGCTGGTGGCGCCCAGCGCGCCGGCGAAGGCGGCGCCGATGGCGCTGCCGATCGCGGCGATCTCGTCCTCGGCCTGGAACATGCGCACGTCGGGATCACGATAGCGGCTGAGCTCCTGCATCACCTCGGTCGCCGGGGTGATCGGATAGCCGCCCAGGAACAACGACAGCCCGGCGCGGCGGGCGGATTGCACCAGGCCCTTGGCGAGCGCGGCATTGCCGCTGACGAAGCGATAGACGCCGGCGCTGCGTTGACGCGGGTCGACGGCCACCCGCAGGGGACTGACGAAATACTCTGCCGTCTCGCCGTAGTTCCAGCCGGCGTGAAAGGCGTGATGGTTGGCTTCGGCCAGTTCCGGAGTGGCGGCGAAGCGCTGTGCAATCCACTCATCGACCCCCGCCCGTGGCCGTGGGAACAGCCAGCAAATCAGCCCCAGCGCGAAGAAATTGCGGCTGCGGCTGGTCTGCTTGTTCGACAATGCCAGACCCTTGAGCGCGCCGCGGGTGAGCTTGCCGATCGGCACCGGAAATACCCGGTAATCGCGCAACGTACCGTCTTCCAGTGGATTGCCGGAGAAGCCCGCCTTGTCCAGATTGGCGGTGGTGAATGCGCTCTCGTCGAGGATGATGATGCCATTGGCCTTGAGTTCGGGCAGGTTGCTGCGCAACGCGGCCGGATTCATCGCCACCAGCAGATCGATGCGGTCGCCGGGGGTGTGGATGCCGCCGCCGCCGGTACGCACCTGAAAGCCGGAGACGCCGCCGAGGCTGCCGGCCGGCGAGCGGATCTCCGCCGGGTAGTCGGGCAAGGTGCGTACGGTCTCGCCTGCGGCGCTGGCCAGCAGCGCGAACTTTTGTCCGGCCAGCTGGATGCCGTCACCGGAATCGCCGGCGAATTTGACGGTGATCTCGTCCAGCGTCTGAACCTGGATCAGGTCCGGATCGGGCAGATCGAAAGCGGCATGGCCTTGGTTCATGGGGTTGCCTGCACCAGCGGGACGGAGTCAGCGGTCACTGCGCGGAAAAACGCGAGGGCACATCACCCGAAAAATCCTCTTCCGGATGCAGACGGCGGGCGCGCTCGAGCAGGGCCGCCTCGGGCTCGACGCGGTCGGGGTCGGGCTCGCAGCATTCCTGCGGGCACACGGCGGCGCATTGTGCTTCGCCGAAAAAACCCACGCATTCGGTACATTTGGCGGGATCGATCGTGTAGATGTTGGCGCCGGCGGTGATCGCCTCGTTCGGGCATTCGGTCACGCAGGCATCGCACAGGTTGCAGTCACTGGTGATTCGGTAGGCCATTGTCGCTCTCCTCGTTCAAGCCATGGATTGCCGCGCCCAGCGCACCACAGAACTGTGCGTTGGGAGCAAGAAGGGTGCGCACCGCGTCGAAGCGTTCGGCGAACAGCGGCATCAGAATGGAGTGGTGGCTCATCACGCCGCCGGAAAACACCAGGGTGTCGGTATCGATCGGGGTCATTTCCAGCACCCGCTTGACCACCGAGCGATACATGGCGTGGATCAGGTTCTCGACCCGCTCGCCCTGCATCAGCAGCTTGATCACTTCCTGTCCGGAGAACACCGTGCAGTAGCTGTTGAGGGTGAGATCCTTGTCGTGCGCCGCAGCGAGGCGTGGCAGCTCGCCCATCGGCACTTCCAGCCGGTGCGCCAGTTCCTCGATGTAGGCGCCGGTGCCGGCCGCACACTTGCGGTTGATGGCAAATTTTTCGACCCGGCCCGGCGTCGCGCGGATCACCTTGGCGTCCTGGCCGCCGATGTCGATGATGGTGTAATCCTGCTGCAGCCCGAGCTGGTGTTGCACGCCAAGGTAATGGGCTTTGATCTCGGTCAGCTGGCCCTGCACGAAGCCGATGTGGTGGCGTCCGTAGCCGGTGGCAAACACCTTGTGGCCGGGGCGCAGGCTCGGCTGCCGGCCGTCCGGGGGAAGTGCGGCGCGGTCGCTGTCGATGATCGCCGAGAGCTCGTCGGCGTGACCGGCCAGGCTGCGGTGCACATGCTCGACCAGCGGGAACAGGGTGCGGTACTTGCGCGTGGTCAGCAGCCGTCCTTCGCGGTCGATCGCGACGACCTTGATCTCGGCACTGCCGCAGTCCACGCCCCAGAACACCTCGACGGGGGGCGCGGCGTCGCTGTGCGGGCGATCGGGTTCGACGGCGGTGCTCATAGCGTTTCCAGGAAGGCCTCGATCAGGGTGGTGCTCTGCTCGTCGGAAAAGCAGCGCAGGTCGCACAGGTCGCCATCGACGACGATGCCGGGAATGCCCTTCGCGGCCAGCCGCTGCGGCAGGTTGTAAGAGCTGTTGCTGTTGTTCGGGCACGTGCGGGCCGCGTGGTAAATCACGCCGTCGATACCGAATTCGCCGGCCAGTCGCTCTATGTAGGCCTCCTTGTAGGCGTCGTCGCGATTGATGAATATCTTCAGGTAAGCCTGCGCCATGCTCTCCAGCGGTCGCGTGGCGTCGAAGTCGGAGAAGATCCAGGAATTGCAGTAGGTCGATGCGACCACGGCGGCGCGATTGTTGGCGAACAGGTCGGACAGGTGCCGCAGTCGGCCCCAGACCGGCATGCCCTCCCAGTAAATGCGCAGGCGCTCGCCCGGCACCGCGGCGTGCCCGGCGGTGACCTTGGTCTGCAGTTCGGCAAGCAGCGCCCGGTAGTAGTCGGTGGCGGTCTGCGTGCCGCGCAGCACCACGATCGGGCCCATCAGGATCGTGCTATCGAAAAAGCTCAGCGGTGCCGGTCGCGCACGGGCGGTATTGAGCACGGTCTCCCACAGGTCGGTGGCCTCGCGCGAGCGGGCCACGGCCAGGCGCAGCGCGGCGGGATCGAGCGGCGTGCCGGTGATGGCTTCGAGCTGCGTGATCAGCCGCCGGAACTGGGAAGCGACGTCGGCTACGTGTTCGGGCAGCACCTCCGGCAAGTGGTTCGGCGGGTGGATGCCGAGCAACGGCACCTGCCATTGCCGCGCGTACCAGGCGAACCAGTGCATCACGTCCTTGCACTGGTTGGTGCAATACACCAGCACATCCGGGCGTGGCACGCCGTCCAGACCATAAGCCTTGGTCAGTGGCGTGACGCCCTTCAGACAGGCGCCAATATCGGAGGTAAGGTAGCTGCAGATCTCCGGCGAATAGCCCTGTGCGTTGGCGAGGGGAATGGTGTCGCTGGACACCCGGGTGGCGCCGAGCAGGGCACCGTGGTTTTCCGGGAAGTAGACCGCAAAGCCCATCGCCCGCAGGATCTCGGCCGGACCCACCGAGGTACACCAGGCGACTTTGCGTGCGGGGTCTTTGGCGGCCGCGTCCAGATCACCGAAGTAGTTGCGCATGACCTGCTTCACATCCACCGTACCCACGTCCATGGAGCTCACATTCATTGGGCGACTCCCAGCCGTTGCGCGGCCTTGTGGATGAACACATCAATCATGCGCTTGCGATAGTCACGCGGAAAAAAATCCTGCTGATAGGTGGTGGCCGATTCGCGTGCAGCGGCACAGGCCGCGTCGAGCATGGCATTGGCGTTGTTGTGTACGGCGGCGGCGAAGTGCCAGCAGCCGGGATGGGTGCCGATGCCGGTCATCGCCAGCGACAACTCGCTGAGCGTGCCGCTGCTGTCCGTGCGCGCGCCCAGGGCGATGCCCAGCGAGGGGAAGTCCAGCGCCCGGCGAATCGTCAGCTTGTCATAGTCGATGCGCAGGTCATCCGCTGGTGGCAGCTCGATGGCGACCAATACCTCGTCGCGGGCCAGCACGTGACGTTGCATGCCGTCGTCGCGGTAGAACTGCGTCAGCGGCAGTCGCCGCTCGCCGCGCGGCGAGACCAGATGCAGCACCGCATCGAGCATCAACAGCACCGGCGCGGTATCGGAGACGAAGCGCGCCTGGCATTGCGGAAGCTTGCCGCGTACCGCCGACTTGACCAGCGGGCAGACCTCGCCACCGGCCTTGAAGCAGGCGCCGTGAGTGGCGCGATTGAGCGGGCTCTGATTGATGTAGATGCAGCGATTATCGACCAGCACATTGCCGCCGAGGCTGGCGCGCTGGCGGATCGGCGGACTGGCGACGCGGCTGGCGGCGGCGCACAGGGCCGGATAGTGCTGGCGCAGCCGCGCATCGCTGGCGAGATCGGCGAGCCGGGTGAGGGCGCCGAGGCGATGGCTGCCATCGGCACCGGCCTGCACACCGGCAAGTTCCGGTACGCCATTGAGCGAGATCAGCAGGGTGGGTGTTTTTACCCCCTGCTTGATCTGCGGCATCAGGTCGGTGGCGCCGGCGGCGAGCGCATAGTCGTGGCCCGCGGCGGACAACTGCGCGAGCCGGGCGATCAGCGCCGCCAGGCTGTCCGGGCGCTCGAAGGCGAAGTGGGTGGGTTGCGCGCTCATCGGCTGGCAGCCCTGCGCATCGCCGCCAGCACCCGGTCGGGGCGCAGCGGCAGTTCGAACAAACGCACGCCAACCGCATCGAAGATGGCGTTGGCGATTGCCGGGATTACCGGTGCCAGCGGACCCTCGCCGGCTTCCTTGGCCCCGAACGGGCCTTCGCTCTCGTCGCTGCTCGAGGGCACGATGTCGATTTCAGGCTGTTCGAACGGCGAGGGGATCTTGTATTCGAGCAGGCCGGCGTTCTGCACTGCGCCGTCGAAGTGCAGCACTTCCTCCATCAGTGCCTGGCCCATGCCCATATGGAAGCAGCCCTCGATCTGCCCGCGCACCGCCAGCGGATTCAGCGCGAAGCCGCAGTCGTGGGCGCAGGTGGCCTTGTCCACTTTCACGAAGCCGGTGTCCGGATCGACGCTGACCTCGACGATGAAGGCGGTGAAGCTGTACGTCGGCGACAGGCCGGCGCCGGCGCCCTTGAAGCTGCCGCCGAGCTTGGGCGGGCGATAGTTGCCGACCGTCTGCAGGATGCCCGGGCCTTCGATCGCCGCATGCACGGCGGCGAGGAAGCCGGTTTCCTTGCCGCTGTCGAGATGGCGGATGCGGCCGTCCGCGAACGCGAAGCCGTCGCGGTAATCGGGATTGGCGCCGAGGAACTCGGCGTCGAAATCCGGCGCACGTCCGCCCTGGTGGAAGCCGTCCGCGGGCGCGGTCGGTGACGGATACACGGGCTCGGGTAGCGCCAGCAGCCGGCAGGCCGCCGCAACCAGCAGCCGGCGCATGCGGATCGCCGCGTTGCGGGCGGCATTGCCGGCCATGAAGGTCACCCGCGAGCTGTAACTGCCGAGGTCGACCGGGGTCAGCCGGGTATCGGCCGCCACCACTTTGACCTGGCCGAGCTCCACGCCCAGTACCTCGGCCGCCATCATCGCCAGCACGGTGTCGCTGCCCTGGCCAATGTCGGCCGCGCCCGAATACACCGTCACCGCGCCGTCGAATTCGACCGTCAGCCGCACCGTGCTGGCCGGCTGCTGGTTTCGGTGGATCGGCAGGGCGCTGCCGCTGATGAAGAAACCGCAGGCGACGCCGATGCCCTTGCCGTACGGCAACTTGCCGTACTTCTCGCGCCAGCCACTGCGGCGCATGGCCTCTTCCAGTCCGCGCCTGAGGCCGACTGAGGTGATCCGGAATTCGTTGATGGTGAGCGTGTTCTCGCGGTGGATCAGGTCGATGCGCGCCTGGCACGGGTCAAGCCCCGACTGGACCATGGCCATGTCCATCAGCACCTCGGAGGCGAAGCGCGGATTGACGCCGCCGTGACCGCGCATCGCGCCGCACATCGGCTTGTTGGTGTACATGCGGCGGCAACGGAAGGCGAAGTTCGGCACCGGATACGGGCCTTGCAGCAGCACGCCGTTGTAGTAGGTGGTGACCACGCCGAAGCTGCCGTAGGCGCCGCCGTCGATCAGGAAATCGCCGGTCAGGGCGGTGATGCCGTGCGCGGGGTGAAAGCCGAGCTTCATCGTCAGTTGGGTCGGATGGCGGCCGTGGTGGCTGAAAAACACGTCCTCGCGTGAGAAACGCAGGCGCACGTTGCGGCCGGTGACCAGCGCCAGCTTGGCCGCGATCATCTCGTGCGGGAACGGGTCGCTCTTGCCGCCGAAGCCGCCACCGAGGTGCGGTTTGATCACCCGTACGCGGTGTTCGTCGATGCCCAGCACTTCCGCCAGCGCCAGATGCACGTAATGCGGCACCTGGGTGGCGCTGTAGACGGTGAGGTTGCCGCGGCCGTCGATTTCCACCTGCACCGCGTGCGGCTCGCTGAAGGCGTGGGTGACGCTGGGGAAGGTGAAGCGCTTCTCGATCACGATGCTGGCCTGCGCGAAGCCGGCCTCGGGGTCGCCGAAGCGCTGCTCGACCTGCTTGTGCAGATTGTTGTCGCGCTGCAACTCGGGGTGCAGCGGGTCGTCGGTGGGCTTGAGCGCCTGGCGGGCGTCCAGCACCGGCGGCGTCGGCGCGTAGTCGACCGTGATCAGCGCGAGCGCCGCGGCAGCGAGCGCGGCGGTTTCCGCCGCCACCGCGGCAACCGGCTCGCCAACGTAGCGCACCCGCTCGCGCGCCAGCGCCGGTTCGTCCTTGCTGATCGGCAGCACGCCGAAGGTGCGCTCGAAATCGGTGCCCGTCAGTACCGCCTTGACGCCGGGCAGTGCCGCGGCGCGCGCCGTATCGATCGCGCGGATGCGCGCGCTGGCGTGCGGCGAACGCAGGATCGCGGCGTGCAGGCAGTTCGGCAGGCGGATGTCGTCGGTGTAGCGCGCACGCCCGGTGACCTTGTCGCGGGCGTCGATCTGCGGCTGCGGCGTGCCGACGATACGGTACGCGTTCACGGCCGGTCCTCCGCGAGGCGTTCGGCGGTGCGCTCGAACGCCTGCACGATGCGGTTGTAGCCGGTGCAGCGGCAGCTGGTGGCCGAGATGCAGGTGCGGATGGCTTCGGCGTCCGGGCGCAGCTCGCCCGCGAACAGGTGCACGCCGTTGATCACCATCGCCGGCGTGCAATAGCCGCACTGCACCGCACCCTCGTCGATCATCGCCTGCTGCAGCGGATGCAGCGTCGTGCCCTCGGCGATGCCCTCGATCGTGGTGATCGCGCTGTGTTCGAGGTCGGCGGCCGGCAGCAGGCAGGCCAGCATCGGACGGCCATCGACCAGCACCGCGCAGCAGCCGCACTCGCCCAGATCGCAGCCGCGTTTGCTGCCGGTCAGGCCCAGTTCCTCGCGCAGGAAGTCGAGCAGGGTAATGTCGGGCATCACCGCGCGCTGCTGGCGTTGGCCGTTGACCTCAAGGCTCAGCAGCCGCACCGCGCCACCGTCCCGCAGCGTGCGCTTGATCTCGCTGTCCATCAGTGCAGTCTCCGGATGAGGGTGGCGACGCCCTGGCCGTGGCCGACACACAGCGCGGCGATGCCGAACTCGCCATCGTCGGCTTCCAGGCCATGCAACAAGGTGGTGATCAGGCGGGTGCCGGTGGCGCCAAGCGGATGGCCGAGCGCGATCGCGCCACCCCAGGGGTTGACGCGTTCCGGGTCGAGTTCGAGCGCGCGCAGGTTCGACAGCAGCTGCGCGGCGAAAGCCTCGTTGATCTCGAAACGGTCGATGTCGGCGACGCTCAGCCCGTGGCGTCCGAGCAGCCGGCGGATCGCCAGCACCGGCGCGTGGCCCATCGCCTCTGGCGCGGTGCCGATGACCGTCGCACCCAGCACCTCGGCGCGCGCCGTCAAACCCAACCGGACGCAGGCGCCGGCCGAGGCCAGCAAGGTCAGGCTGGCGCCATCACTGAGCGGCGAGGCGTTGCCGGCGGTCACGCTGCCGTCGGCCTTGAAGGCGGCTTTCAGGTCGGACAGCGCCTGCAGGCTGGCATCGGCGCGCGGCAGCTGGTCGGCGCCGATGCGCGCGCCGTCCCGTTCGAGCGCCAGCAGCTCGGCGTCGAAACGGCCGCTGCGTTGCGCGGCCACCGCGCGGCGATGGCTGGTCAGCGCCCAGGCGTCCTGCGCGGCGCGATCGATGCCGTCGCGCGCAGCCAGCCATTCGGCGGCCAGACCCATGTTATTGAACGGAAACGGCGGTCGTGCCAGCAGCGCCGGATGGTAGTCGAGCGCTGCGGTCATCGGCACGTGCTGCATGTGTTCCACGCCACCGGCCAGCAACAGCTCGGCATCGCCGGCGGCGATCCGCGTCGCCGCCGTGTTGAACGCTTCCAGGCTCGACGCGCACAGCCGGTTGAAGGTGGCACCGGGCACACTGTCGGGTAGCCCGGCCAGCAACGCGGCCAGGCGGGCGATGTTCTTGCCCTGCTCCAGATGCTGGCCGACGCAACCGATCAGCACGTCGTCGATCGCGGCCGGCTCGGGCAGCGCCTGGGCGATATCCCGGATCAGCTGTTCCAGCAGTTCGTCGGCGCGCCAGCCGCGCAGCGCGCCCTTGTCCGCATGACTGCGCCCGACCGGCGTGCGCCGTGCCGCGACCAGGCGGGCACCGGTGCCGAAGCCGGAAGTGATGCGTGAACTGGCGCGCGAGGAAGTCATCGCTACAGCGCCAGCAGCCCGCAGCTCTTGCCGCCGTCGACATGCAGCACCTGTCCGGTGATGAAGCGCGCGTCCGGGCCGGCGAGAAACGCGACCGCGGCGGCGATGTCCTCGGCGGTGCCCATCTCGCCGGTCGGCTGCATGCGCAGCAGGCGCTCGCGCGCAGCCGCGGGCATGGCGCGGGTCATCGGTGTGTCGATCAGCCCCGGCGCCACCGCGTTGACGTTGATCCGGTAGCGCGCCAGCTCCAGCGCCAGCGTGCGGGTCAGGCTGACCACGCCGCCCTTGCTGGCCGCGTAATTGGCCTGGCCGATATTGCCGAGCCAGGCGCGCGAGGCGATGTTGACGATACGGCTGCGCTCGCGCTGGCGCAGCAGCGGCAAGGCGGCCTGGCAGCACAGGAACGGGCCTTTCAGGTTGACTGCCAGCACCTGGTCCCAGTCGGCGTCGCTGAGCTTGGCCAGCAAGCCGTCGCGGATGATGCCCGCGTTGTTGACCAGGATGTCGAGCCCGCCGCAGGCATCGTTCACTTGCGCCATCAGGGCCTCGACCTGCGCGCGATCGGTGACGTCGGCCACCACCGGCAGCGCCTGCTGGCCGTCCGCGCGCATCGCTTGCGCCAGCGCAGCGAGCGCGTCGGCATCGCGATCGACCAGTACCAGCGCGGCACCTTCCGTAGCCAGCCGGCGGGCGATCGCCGCACCGATGCCGCGGCCGGCGCCGGTGACCAGGGCCACGCGTTGGTCGAGGCGCTTCAGCATTTCTCGAGCAGCAGGGCGACGCCCTGGCCTCCGCCGACGCAGGCCGAGGCGATGCCGAAGTCGGTATCGTCACGCTGCAGGGTACGCATCAGGGTCAGCGCCAGGCGCAGGCCGGTTGCGCCGAGCGGATGGCCGATGGCGATGGCGCCGCCGTTGACGTTCAGGCGCTGGTGTTCGATGCCGAGTTCGCGCGCGACCGCCAGGCACTGGGCCGCGAAGGCCTCGTTGATCTCGAAGCGATCGATGTCACCAAGACGCATCCCGGCCGCGCCGAGCAGGGCGCGGATCGCCGGCACCGGACCGATCCCCATATAGGCTGGCGCCACCCCGACCGCGGCATGGCCACGCAGCCTGGCGATCGGACGCAGCCCGTGCGCCCGCACAAACTCGCCCGAGGCCACCAGCACGGCTGCGGCACCATCGACGATGCCGGACGCGGAGCCGGCCGTGGTCGGTCCGGCCTCGCTGAACACCGCTGCCAGCGCGGCGAGCTGCTCGGCGCTGGTTTCGCGCGGATGCTCGTCCTCGCCCAGACCGGCTTTGCTCTTGCAGCGGAACCGGCGTGCTTTCAGCCCTTCGCGCTCGAAGCTGCCCTGTCCCGGCACTGCCGCGATTTCGCCACTGAAGAAATCCTGTGCACGTGCCGCCGCGCAGCGCTGCTGACTGGCCAGGGCGAAGCCATCGACTTCGCTGCGGCTGAGTTTGTAGCGCTCGGCCAGGTTGTCGGCGGTGCGGCCCATCGGCACCGCGGCGGTGTCGTCCAGCGCCTCCCACAGCAGGTCGGTGAACTCCGGCCGGCCCAGCGCGAAGCCCTGGCGTGCCGAATAGGAGGCCAGCGGGAAGCGGCTCATGGTGTCGGCGCCGACGCCCAGTACCAGTTGCGCCTTGCCCAGCGCGATCTGCTCGCCGGCCTGCGCCAGCACCTCCAGGCCGGAACCGCAGATGCGCTGCACCAGCAGGGCCGGGCGCTGCTCCGGGGTGCCGGCATACAGGGCGATGTGGCGCGGCAGGAAGAAGGCGTCGGCGCTGGCCTGGCCGATGTTGGCGACGATGGTCTGGTCGACCGCGAGGGCGTCGACGCCGGCTGCGGCGATCGCCGCGCGCGCGGCATGGATGCCGAGGTCGGTGGGTGAGACCGTGGACAGCGCACCGCAGAACTTGCCGAATGGCGTGCGCCGGCCGTCGAGCAGGTAGACGTCCTCGAACAGCGCGCCGATGCCGTTGTCGTTGCGAAAGCCGGTGGCGGTGGCATGCATGCGGGAAAGTCCTGTTTCAGTGGCCGAGGTATTGCGGGCGGCTGCCGTCGAGCACGCTGGCCAGGCCGGTGCGGGCGTCGCGGCTGGCGAAGATCGTCTTCAGGCCGGCCAGCTCCAGCGCCAGCGCCGCCGGCAAGTCGAGCGCACGGCCGTCGTCCACCAGACGCATCGCGGTCGTCAGCGCCAGCGGGGCCTTGCGCGCGAGTTCGCGCGCGAACGGCGCCAACGCCGGCGTTGCCAGCGTGGCGGCGTCAAGGTCGCCGCGATAGTTGGCGAAGGCCTGCTCCAGTTCCGGCTGCGGACAGCGGCCTGACTGCGGTGCCGGCAGTGGCAGCGCCGCCAGCTCGCGCAGATGGCGCCGCGGGTCGACCACCGCGTCGATCAGGCCGAGTTGCAAGGCGTGCGCGGCATCGACGCGCCGGCCGGTGGCGATCAGGAACTTGGCCACACCCGGACCGAGCAGGCGGCTGCTGCGTTGGGTGCCGCCGAGGCCGGGATAGATGCCGATGCCGGTTTCCGGCAGGGCGAGCGAGCTGTTGCGGGTGCCGAGGCGGTAGCGGCAGGCCAGCGCCAGCTCGAGGCCACCACCGAGCGCCAGGCCGTCGAGAAAGGCGCAGGTCGGCTTGGCAGAAGCCTCGATGCGCGCGAGCAGACGCTGGCCACGTTCGGTAAAGGCCTGGATGCGCTCGAGATCGCCGGCATCGATGGCATCGAGGAAGAAGCGGATATCGGCGCCAGCCACAAAGGCCTTGCCGCGCCCGCAGAAAAACACCCGCTGCACCGCCGGGTCGTCCGCCAGCTGCGTCCAGGCCGCTTCCAGTTGTTCCAGCACCGTCTCGCCCAGCGCATTCATGCGGTCGGGCAGGTTGAAGATGATCAGGCCGGTGCCACCGTGGACTTCCGTCTGCACCCACTCCAGTTTCACGGCGCCCGTCTGGGCGAATGGCACCGCCGGCAGCGGCAGGCCCCAGCGTGCAAACAGCTCGCCGACCATGCCGGCGACGACCTTCGTGCCCAGCGCGGCGCCCAGCTCGAACGGTCCGCGCGGCCAGCGCAGGCCGGCGCGTGCGCCAAGGTCGGTGGCGGTGGCATCGCAGACGCCCTCGCTGACCAGGGCTGCGGCGCAACCGAGGGCGGCGCCGAGCAAACGACGACGGATCACATCGGGCTGCTCGCTGCCGCCGGCCGGCACGCGGTCGTCGCCGAGATTCCAGTCACCACCATGCTCAACCTGTTGGCACAAGCTCGTGGCTGGCGCATAGAACGGCCCCAGACGCGCGGCCAGGCCGGCGGCGGCATGCCGCGCGATCGGCACGCCGGTGGCGTTCATCAGCGCGAACGGACCCATGCCGACGCCGAAGGTCGCGCGCGCCACCGCGTCGATGCCGGACATGCTGCCCAGGCCTTCTTCATACAGACGCACCGCCTCGTTCAGCCACGGCACGAAGAAGCGGTTGACCGCGAAGCCGGGCGCGTCGGCGACGCGGATCGGGGTCTTGCCGAGTTCGGCGTAGAAGCCTTCCAGTTCGCGCAGCAGCTCCGGATCGCTGCGTTCGCCAGGAATCAGCTCGATCAGCTTGTTCTTGGCTGCATGGTAGAAGTAGTGCGTGCCGACCAGGCGTTGCGGATGCGCCAGTCCGGCGGCGACATCGCTGACCCGGAACGAGGACGTGTTGGTGGCGAGCACGCAGTCGGGCGCGACGATGCCTTCGAGCCGGCCCAGCAGTTCGCGCTTGAGCGCGAGATCCTCGAACACCGCTTCGACCACCAGCTCGGCGTCGGCCAGCTCGGCCAGATCCAGCGTCGGGTGCAGCCGCGCGAGAGTGGCCGCGCAGGCGGACGGGTCGAGCAGGCGCCGCGCCACCGCTTCGTCGAGCGAGGCCTCGATCAGGCGCTGACCGCGCGCCAGCCCTTCGGCAGCCGCGTCCACCAGGCGCACGCTGAGGCCCTTCAGCAGGAAGTGCTGGGCGATCGCCGAGCCCATGGTGCCGGCGCCGACCACGGCAACGGTGCGGAAGGCTCGCATCAGAAGTTCTCCGTGCAGCGCAGCAGCTTGTCGACGAAATCGATGGTCGGCGCGGGCACGCCATGCCGGCGCGCCAGTCGCGCCAGCACGCCGCAGTGAAATTCGTTCTCGGTAACCTTGGCCTTCTCCACGTCGACCAGGATCGAGGGCCGGTGCTCACCGCCCTGGTCGAGGTAGTGCATCGCGTAGGCGAGAAAATCCGGGCGCAGCTTGATGCCTTCGGCCACGCCGATGGCGATGCCCTCGCGCAGCATGTCCTCGACCATGGCGCGCGCCTCGGGCTGGCCCATGACGCAGCCCATGCAATGCCGCGTCACCGCGCACAGGCTGCCGAGCGAGGCATTCAAGAGCGCCTTCATGAAAGCGTCGTCGCGCCAGTGCGCGCTGAGCGTCAGCGGCAAGCCGGACTCGCGCAGGTCCTTGGCGATGCGCTCGACCCATTCCGCATCGACCGACGCCGGCTTTGACATCACATGGGTGGTGCAGAAGGTGACAATCACTTCGTTGCCGCACGACACGTCGCAGCCCATGTTGAGCACGATGCGCAGCGCACGGTCGGCGCCGAACACCTCGGCCACCACGCGTTCGGTATCGATGCCGTTCTGGCACGACACATACAGCGTTTCCGGCCGCGGGCGATGCTCGTGCAGGGTCTTCAGCAGGTGCTCGGTATCCACGCTCTTGGTGCAGATCAGCACCACGTCGGGCGCGGCGCGCACGAACTCGGCCGCTTCCAGCAGCACTTCGTCGAGCTGGGCGTACGCCTTGAGCTCGCCCTTGATCACGGCCGGACGGCGGATCAGGATCTGCTGCGTCTGCGGGCGGTGGCACAGCACGGTGACCCGATGTCCCGCCTGGTGCAGCAGGCTGGCGAACACGCGCCCGACCGGGCCCGTGCCGACCACGCCATAGTGGATATTCACTTGCGCACCTCCAGCTCGAGCACGTACACGTCGTCCGGCAGCTGCTCGTAGCGGCCCTGCTCCATCGCTTCGATGCAGTCGGCGTAGCGTTCCTCGATGCGACGCGGAATCAGCTTGAATGACGGTGTCAATTCGTTGTTGTCGATCGACAGTTCGCGACCCACCACCAGCGCGCGGCGGATCGTTTCGAAGCCGGTCGCCTGCTGCGCATTGATCTGCGCCATGCAGTTCGACAGGCAATGCGCGAGCTGTCCGCAGTCCCGTGGTCGGGCGCAGCCGTCATCAGCACCCTGGCCGCTGCCGGCACAACCCTCGAACGCCTCGCGATTGGGGAATACCAGCAGATGCGGCGTGCGCTGGCCGGAGCCGAACACGTAGGCATACTTCACGAACTGGCAACGGGCATGGATGCGCGACTCGATTTGCGCCGGAAACACCTTCTCGCCGTTGCTCAGCTTGAACATGCGTTCCTTGCGCGAAACGATGCGCACCCCCTCCGGCAGGAACTCGCCGATGTCGCCGGTCTTGAACCAGCCGTCGGCGGTGAACGCGGCAGCGGTCGCCGCCGCGTTGCGGAAATAGCCGCGCATCACGTTCGGCCCGCGTACCAGGATTTCGCTGTCCTCGGCCAGCGCCAGTTCCACCCCCGGGATCGGCCAGCCGACCACGCCGGGGGTGCGTTCCAGGCTGAGCGGGGTCAGGCTGCAGCAGGGAGATGTCTCGGTCAGACCCCAGCCTTCCAGCACCGGCACACCGTGCGCGCGGAACACCGCGGAAGTGCTAAGCGGCAGCGGTGCCGCCGCGGTGAACACGAACTTCAATTCCGGATGGAAAAACGCCCGTTCCAGCGCCGGCCGCGACTGCACCAGTGCGGTGATTTCCTGGTAGATCTTGGGTACGCTGAAAAACACCTGTGGATGGATTTCGGCGAAATTGGCCAGCAACCGGTCGATGTCCTTGCCGCAGCCATCGTCGAGCGCGAGACAGCCACCGAAGGTGACCGCGAAGAAGCGCTCGAACAGACCGCCAAAGCTGTGATGCCAGGGCAGGTAGCAGAGCATGCGCAGTCCCGGCTGGGGTTGCCAGCACTGCGCCAGCGCCTGCTGCTGGCTGAGCAGGTTGCGATGGCTCAGCTGCACGCCCTTGGGGAAGCCGCTGGTGCCGGAGGTGTACATGATCAGGCATACGCTGTCGGCCGCCACGGCGCGCAGCTCCTGTTCGACGCGCATGCGCCTCGGCAGATCCGGTACGCCGGCCAGCACCTCGGAGCAGCGCTCGACGCGCCCGCCGCCAGCGGTGTAGGTGCTGCAGTCGCGCGCCCGCGGATCCGCCAGCAGCAGCAGGCGTGGCGGCAGGCAGCCGGAATCCAGCCCGAGCACCTTGTCCGGCTGGTCGGTGACCAGCAGGTCGACGGCGGAAAAACGCAGCAACTCGGCCATCAGCTCGGCCGGATAGCCGGCGAAGATCGGCACGCTGACCGCGCCGCTGGCCATCGTCGCCAGCTCGGCCACGTGGCGTACATAGCTGTTGCCGGCGATGAAGGCGACGCGACCCTGCCAGTCCGCTCCGGCGGCCTCGCGCAGGCGCTGCAGCCAGGCAGCGAGGCGCAGCACGTCCTCGCCGAAGTTGGTCCAGCTGCGCAGGCGATAGGGCCCGTCGACACGCTCGGCGAACGCCGGTGCCGACGCGTAGCGCGCGGCATTGTCGAGTACCAGCGTGCCGATATTCGGCACGACTGCTCCGAGTGCTTTCGCGTTGCGCAGCACCGGCATCGAGCTGGTGTCGATCGCGTCCATCATGCCGCCTGCGCCTGTGCCATGGGCAGCCCTTGCAGGCGCAGATGCCGGTAGCCGGCCCACAGTGCGGCGCCGATCGCGCCGGCGTGCACCGAGTCCGGGTGAACCTTGATGTTCGCCTTCAGGCGTTTGTCCTGGTTGGCCATTTCCTGCATCGCCGCGATGAAGCCAGGATTGCGCGCCAGGCCGCCGGTGACCAGCACGTCGCCGCTGGTCTTGACCATGCGCATCAGGCCGATCAGGCGCTTGGCCATCGACAGGTGGATACCGCGCAGGATGTTCGCGGTGGAAATGCCGCGGCTGACCATGTTGATGACGTCGGTCTCGGCCAGCACCGCGCAGATGCCGGAAACCTGTTCGGGCGAATCGCCGCCCAGCGACAGCTCGCCAATGTCGTCGATGGCCACGCCGAGGTAGCGTGCGATGTTCTCCAGGAACTGGCCCGAGCCCGAGGCACACTGCGAGGTCATGCGGTAGGCCAGCACCTTGGAGCGCTCGTCGATCAACATCGCCTTGGCGTGCAGCGCGCCGCAGTCGACCACCGCGCGCACCGAGGGATCGAGGAAGATCGCGCCCCGTGCGTGCGCGGTCATCGAGAAAAAGTGACCGCGACGGAAATCGACCAGCTCGCCCTCGCCGGTGGTGGCGATGTAGGCAATGTCGGCCTCGTCCAGGCCGTGCCGCAGCAGCGCCCGCTCGAAGGCCGAGCGCACCACCTGCTTGATGTTGCGCTTGCGGATCTTGTCGAGATCCTTGAACAGCAGGCGCGGCTGGCTGCCATCGGCCGCGAAAGCCATCAGGCTCGTCTTGACCGAATCGCAGCCGACATCGATGCCGATGGTGTGGAATCCGCTGGTAGTGAGCATGGGTGGCCTCCTCAGACCGGGCAGCTGGCGGCGCCGCAGGCGGCACGTGTGCTGGCGAGCTTGCTGACTTCGAGATCCGCCATCACGCCCTTGGGGTCGCGCTTGGCGAACAAGGCGGCACCGACGGCGCCGGTGAAGATGCTGTCGGCGCTGATGTTGATGGTCATCTCGCCGTAGTTCTCGAATACCAGCTTCTGCAGTGCCGAGGTCACCGCCTGGTTGCGCGCGACGCCGCCGGTGAAGGTGAACTCGGAACTGACCCCGCCCGAGCGCGCCAGCAGCGACATCGCGCGCAGCACGATGGCGCGGTGCAGGCCGGCCAGGATGTCCTCGCGCTTTTCGCCCAGCGCCATCAGTTCGCGCAACTCGGCGCCGGCGAATACCGTGCAGGTCGAGTTGATCTTGACCGTCTTGGTCGACTGCATCGCCAGCGGCCCCAGTTCGTGCACGCCGATACTCATTTCGTCCGCGATATAGCCCAGGTAGCGGCCGCAACCGGCGGCGCAGCGATCGTTCATCTGGAACCCGGTCACCAGGCCGTTGCCGTCGATCTGGATCGCCTTGGTGTCCTGGCCGCCGATGTCGAGCACGCTGCGCGTGCGTGGAAACATGTAGTGCGCGCCGAGGCCATGGCAAAGGATCTCCGAGCGGATCTGCTCGCGCGCGAACGGCAGGGTCAGACGGCCGTAGCCGGTACCGACGATATTGAGCACATTGAAGCGCCGCGCAGCGGTATCGCCGACGGCGGCGGCGATCTCGTCCGCAAACGCGGCAAAGCGCCCGTCGGCGGCCACCCGGCGGGCGGCGAAGTCCAGGTAGTCGCGATACAGCCCGGCAAAGCTGTGGTTTTCGACGCGGATGATGGCCGCATCGAACAGGCCAACCAGGCGGTCGAACGAGACCGGCAGCTCGCGCGTGACCTGTTCGGCCTGCTTCAGGTACTGGCTGGTGGCAAGGTCGCGGAAGAAGTCGCTGGCGGCGGCGCTGCCGGGGAAGAAGTCCAGTTCGGCCTGGCGTTCGAGCGCGGCGAAGATGGTGTCGAGCGCGCGCTCGACCGACGCCATTTCGGTCGCCGGCAACGCGTGCGCCAGCGCCAGTTGCCGGCATTCGGCATGCAGGGCACGCAACTGCTCGAGGTGCTGGGCCAGCGCGTAGGTGCAGGCCAGTATCGCCATCAGCGGTTCGGCCAGACGGCCGATCTGCGGACTGGCTTCGAGTTTGCCGCGCAGCAGGCCGAAGCGGGCGTCGATCTCCGCTTCCTCGCGCGCCACCTGGCAGGCCAGCTCGTAGTTGCTGCGCGAGTTGGTGATGCCGCGCCCGATGATGTGCTCATGCTCGTCCAGGAACACCGCCTTGGTGGTGGTCGAGCCCAGATCGATGCCGATATAGCAGCATTCCATGGTGTCCTCCTTCAGGCCGCCTGCCGTTTCGCTTCCAGCATCTGGAAGTAGGATTCGAGCCGGTTCTTGATGTTGGCCGCGTTGAAGTAACGCGGGTCGACCAGGTCGCTTTCGATGAAGGCGCCGGCCTTGCCGGTACGTTTTTCCAGCTCGCGCAACATCATCAGCTGCCCGGCCGAAAACGAGTTGCAGCTCTTGATCGAGTTGAACAGCACGCCGTCGGCCTGGTAGTCCTCGACGTACTTGGCGAGGATGTCGACCCGCGTCGGCAGGTTGCGATTGGTGTAGCAGCCGAGGCAATACTCGGCCAGGGTTTCGAACGGGTGGTCGGGGTCGTGGCGGAAGCCTTGTTCATACAGGCCGCCGACCTTGGTGTAGGTCGACGCCACCATCACCACACCCTCGTCGTAGAAAATCTTCCAGAACTCGCGGAAGCTGGTCCAGTTCGGCGGGCCCTCGATGACGATGCGGTATTTCTGCTGGCGCAACTCGCCTTCCGGCGTGGTCGGACCCATGCCGTGGGCAATCCGGTAGTCGACCTCGCTGCGCAGCGAGCGGTAGTACTGCTCGCACACGGGCAGGCCGCGAAAGGCGGTGAAGATCGGGCCGATGTAATAGACGCCACCGAAGTAGGCGTCGATCGGCGACGGCTTGTGCTTGGCCGATTCCCACACATGCACCAGGTCGTCCTCGGCGCGCGCCGAGCTGGCCAGCAATTCGCGCAGGCGGTCCTCGTCGAGCTTCCTGCCGGACACCTGCTCCAGCGCCGGCACCACCACGTCGCGCAGCTGGCGCGCGACGAATGCACGCTGACTGGCGGTGATCCTGCCATCGGCCTGATACGGCACCTGCAGCATCACCACCGGGCAACCGTATTCCTGCTTGAGCAGCTCGAACCACTTCATGAAGGTGAAGCAGCCGGTGTAGCTGAGCAGCAGCAGGTCCGGCGGCGGCAGTTTTTCGCCGGTGGGGCCGATGTTGCCCTTCTTGAGCATGCCGATATCGCATTTGACGTAGGTGCAGACGTCCTCGGAGTGGCCATGTTTCTCGGCTTCCTGGATGTAGTCGCCGGACAGCTTGCGCATGCCCGACTGCAGCGCGTTGACCTCCGGGTGTACCGGCAGCAGGTCGAACGCCAGGATCAGTTCGTTGAGGTTGCCCGGCACGAAGGTGTAGACCACCTTGCGCCCATTCTCATGGGCCTTGGACAGGGTGTCGAAGTGCTCGCCGAGCATCTTCTTCTGCAGCACCATGCTTTCTTCTTTCAGGACTTCGGCGCTGCTCATGTCACGGCTCCCCACAGCTTGATGGAATCGGCAAAGGTGCCAGCCTGTTCCTTGATGACCTGAACCTGGCCGGTGTTTTCCGAATAGGTGAACGAGGTGTACGGAATGCCCGCTTCGGCCAGCGCCTTCTGCCCCATCGGCCGGTCGAGCAAGGCCGGGTCACAGAAGCTGGCGGCGGCAAAGATGACGCCTTCAGCCTGGCGCTGGCGCACCTGTTCGACCAGGAACGCACCCTTGTCGTCACCCTCGACGTAACGGGTGGCGGTGGCTACGGTACCGCTCATGTAGGAGTCGACGATGGCGGCCAGCGGGTTGTCGCCGACCGGCGTGTCGCCCAGCTGGTAGCGCGCGCCCAGCACCCAGTCGTCGTCGACGATGTAGCAGCCGCTGTTTTCCATCGCGCGCACCATCGACAGCGGCGGCTGCTCGCAGAACAGGCCAGTCGCCACCACCCGCACGTTGTCGCGCAGCGGACGGTTACTGATCCGGGCCGCGCCAAGGTAGTCATGCAGCATCGTGGTGTGCTCGCCCACTTCCAGCACATTGCCGGCCCGTTGCAGCAGGTAAAGCTCGCTGGTCGGCACCCGGTGCGGCTCGGCGGCGCGCAGGTCGTACAGCTCGGCCAGCGCGCGGCGGTTGGCGTTGTACAGGGTGATCGAGTGGTTCAACCGCTCCGCACTGGCGTGGATGCCGGACAGGGCCTCCAGCTCCAGCAGCAGCTCGGCCATCTCGAAGCGGTAGAACTCGCGGCCGGCGTCGTTGAACGTCTGCGGGAAGTCGAGGTACTTGATGTATTTGTGCGGGAACATCATCTGCCACATGCCGCTCAGGTTGCGGATCACATCGCAGATCGCCGGAAACAGCATGCCGTCCAGGCAATCGAGCTTGCCGGCCAGGCCAAGCTCGACCGTGGAACGCGGCAGGTGGCAGATGTAGGACTGGAAGTAGGCGTCGCCGCGAATGATCTCGACGTCGTCACCGCCGCCCATGATGCCGACCGGCAGCAGGCCGGCGGCGTGGATCAGCTCGCGGGGCACGTACACCGGCAGGTGGCCGATCGCCTTGCCGCCGGTGCGCTGCTTCCATGCCTGCACGGAGCCAAGACCGATGTCCCGGTACAGGCGTTCGCAGCGGTCGATGATCGGTTGGGTGTCCATGCTCTACTCGTCGCGGGCGGCAGCCGGGCGCAAGGCCAGGCAGCCCTTGGTGAAGGTGGTGTAGATCTCCTCGGCCAGCGCCTCGACCGGGCCGTGCTCGTCGAGCGAGTACCAGCCGAAGATCCAGTTCATCATTCCGAACAGCAGGTAGGTCTTGCGCTCGATCTCGGTGGCCGTGGCCGCTTCGCGGCGGGCTTCGATGTACTGGCCGACCGCGAAGTTGAAGATCTCGGTGTAGCGCTCCTTCAGCTGGCGGATCGCCTGGCCGTGGGCCGAACTCATCGGCTGAGTACCGAACATCAGCACTCTCATCTCGTTGAGGTGGCTGCCGAAGTAGCCCAGATGGCTTCCGATCAAGTCGCACAGCAGGGCGGCGCTGGCCGGGCCGGCCGCAACCGGACGGCCGTTGCCGCTGCGGTATTCGCCACGCAGCCGCTCGGCGTTGGCCAGCAGCGGGGAAAAGCCGCGCTCGTTGATCAGGTAGAGCAGTTCTTCCTTGTTCGCAAAGTGGTGATACAGCCCGGACAGGCTGCGCCCGGTGGTGCGTGCCAGATCGCGCATGCTGGTGCCGTGGTAGCCCTGGCTCGACATCAGGGCGGCGCTCTGGGCGAGGATGTCGTCCGGGCACGGCTGGCTAGCGAGCGCGGGAGTGTCCATGTCAGGCATCGGTCCACACCGCGGAGCGTTTGTCCATGAAGGCGGCGATGCCCTCGTTGGCGTCGTGCGTGACCATCAGCTCGTCGAGGTACAAGCGTTCGGCGCTGCCGATCCGGGCACGGTAATGCGCCAGCAGCGAGGCGCGCAGCGCGCGGTGGGCGCAGCGCAAGCTGGCGGCGCTGCGCGGCAACAGGTGTTTTTCGATCCAGGCGTCGACGGCGACACCGGCCTGGCCGGTCGGCGTGCGCGCGGCGAGCAAGCCGAACCGATCCAGCAATGCCGCATCGACGGTCTCGCCCGACAGCACCAGCCGCGGCGCCAGCGCCGCCGCGCCCATGTGCGGCAGCAGCACCGCCGCCACCGGCGGGAACACGCCGAGCTGGATTTCCGGCACCGCGAAGCGCGCCGACTCGTCCGCGAACAGCAGGCTGCAGCCCAGCGCCAGCTCGAAACCGCCGCCCAGGCAGCGACCGGAAACGCGGGCGACGCTGGTCACCGGGTGTGCCAGCAGGTCGTCGATCAGGCCGTGGAACTGTGGCAGCATCGCGCCGACTTCTGCGGCCCGATGTTCGGGCACGCTGGCGCCGTAGCAAAAATGTGCACCGGCGCCGGACAGCACGATCGCCTTGCGCCTGGACGCGGCGCGTTCGCGCGCCAGCAACTCGCGCAACTCGCCGATCATGTGTGCATTCAGGATATTGGCCGGCGGCGTGTTCAATGCCACCTCCAGCACCTGGCCGTCGCAACGTTCGGTCAGCGCCAGCGTCGAAAAGTTCATGGCTCGGCCTTTGGCAGGATCTGCGTCAGCAGGTGTTCGTCCCACGGCTGCGCTTGCGCCAAGGCCCGGCGCAGGGCGTGGAAATCGATCTCGCGCTGATGCCTGGGCCCTTCGTTGAAGGCGCGGAAGCCGGCGCGACCCTCGGTCATCATGTTGAGCGCCAGCCACGAGCGGTTGGTTTCGCAGTTGCGCTGCCAGTGCTCGAGTTTCTTCTTGCGGACCGACTCCAGCGTCTTGCTCAGGCAGTCCGGCATGGTCAGCGACAACTTGTAGGCCATTGTTTCGACCTCGGCGTCGAGCTGGCTGAAGTCGATTGTGCAACCCTGCATTTCCGCCTTGCCGGCCTCGCGTGCAGCGCCGGTCTTGAACGCGCCGTAGGCCGGGTTGCCCCAGGCATCGAAGCGTTCGGTGGACACCATCGGATTGGAGATGAATGCGCCATCGGGCTTGCGCAGTACCGGCACGATGCGGTTGATCAGGCCGATGTCCACCGCGGTGTGCGCCGACCAGTGCTCGCACAGGGTGCATGACTCCAGCGCCCGGGTCATGCCGACAAACAGGTGCAGGAAATCGGTGGAACCGCCGTCGGGTGCCGAACCATGCTTGGGGCCGGCCTGGCCGAAGCGGGCGGTGTCGGCGGCGAGGGTGAAATCGCAGGCCATGCCGATTTCCTGGCCACCACCGATGCGCATGCCGTTGACGCGGTTGATCACCGGCTTGTCGCAAAGCAGGATCGCCGTGACCATGTCGTTGAACAGCCGCATGTATTGCTTGTATTCCTGCGGATTGCCGGCGTAGTACTCGGCATATTCCTTGGTGTTGCCGCCGGTGCAGAACGCCTTGTCACCGATCGCGGTGAACACCACCGCGACCACCGAGCGATCGCACGAGGCCTCGCGAAAGGCCAGGATCAGTTCCTTCACCGCCTGGGTGGAGTAGGAGTTCAGCTGCGCGGGGTTGTTGAGCAGGATCCAGGCGTTGTACAGACCCTCGACAGCGTGGCCGTCGGCGTCGCGCAACGGGCGCCGCTCGACCAGGATGTCGCGGTAGCTGTAACTGTCGAGCAGGTGATGGTTTTTCATGGGCGTCTGGCGTGTGGGAGAAGGCGGGGCTCAGGGCACCAGCACGGCGCGTGCATCCAGACGGTGCGCCTGGGCGTCGGCGATGACGGCATTGATGTCGGCCAGCGCGAACCGGCGCACGTTGCGGCGCAGCTCGATGCGCCCGGCCAGCACGTCGGCCACCACCGTCGGGTAGTGCGCCGGACGGCAGCCCCAGTTGCCGAACACGTCCGCATCGAAGGCCATGATGTTGGACAGGCGCAACTCGATCTTGTCCAGCGTGAAACCGACCACGCCGAGGGTGCCGGCAACGCTCAGCAGCGAATAGGCGGTGCGCTGTCCGGCCGCGCTGCCACTGGTCTCGAACACCCGCCAGCGCGTGTCGGGATAACCCTTTTCTTGCGCGAACGCGCGGATCGCCTTGCGCAGTTCGCGCTCGTCGAGCGAGCGGGAATCGATGGTCAGTTCGGCGCCCTGCGACGCGGCGGCCGCAAGCCGGGCCGGGTCGATATCCACCGCCACCACATGCGCGCCGACGTTGCGGGCGTGCTGCACCAGGTACAGGCCAACCCCGCCGACGCCGACCACGATCGCCAGTTCACCGGCTGTCAGGCCACTGCGCAACACGGATTGGTACGGCGTGGTGATGGCATCGGCCACCACGCTGAGTTCGGCCAGCGGAAAGTCGCTGAGATCGTCCGGCAGCGGGCACAGGAAACGCGCCGGCACGGTCAGATGGCTGGCGAAGCCGCCGTTGAAATCATTGCCCGGCATGCGCTGGTGCTGGCAGATGTTGTCGCGACCGGCCTTGCACAACTCGCAGTCGCCACAGGGCAACACTGCCGGCACCACCACGTTGCGACCGAGCAGTCCGGGAAAGTTCGCACCGGCAGCTACCACAGTGCCGCTGATCTCATGTCCAAGCACCAGCGGCAACGCCTGCCGGGTCTTGACCGTGCCGGACAGGAAACCGAGGTCGGTATGGCACAGGCCACAACCGGCCACCGCCACCACCACATCGGCCGCTGCCGGCGCCGGCATGGCGAAGCTGTGGCGCTGCAGTGGCTCGCCGCAGGCGACGAAAAACATACCCCAGGCTTCGATGGCTGGCATGCGAGCGACTCTCTCAAACGATGACGGGTTTGACAGGCCGAACGTTCGTTCGGTATCGAACCCAAATGTACGACACGATTCGTCGTCGGTCAACCGGGTGGCCAAGTGAACGCTCTCAGCAAAGCCCCGTTTCGGCTCGGGCGGCGTCCTGTACGTCACAGCTCGCTACAATGACCGGGTTCGGTCCTTCGGACCCGACGGGCGACTGCTGCGCAAGTGGAGTATTCCGTGCGCGCAGACGATTCGCGCCGACGACCTGTCGGACCCTGACCAGCAGGCATGGAAACTTCGCTACGGGAAAATCAGCAGGCAAGCAAAATGACGAACGAGCCAGGGTTTCCGACGATCGATCGGCATCTGCCGGAGATGATGGCGTTTGCCCGCGGTCTGGCCAATGACTTCCGCTCAGGCCATCTGCAGTCCTGGCAGGCGTTGACGCAACGGGTCGACGATTTTTTTTCTCCCGCGATGCTCGACACGGTCGAGGCGGTGGCGCCGGGTTGGCGTGAAATGGCGGCTTACGCCCAGGGCGTGACGCAGGTGCATGTGATGTGCGCTTTCACCGGCCTGCTGCTCTGCCACGAGTTCGAGCATGCTTCCCGCGCCCAGCAGGAACTGATCAAGTGGATCGTCCTGTTCCACGACATTGCCAAGCAGGTCAGTGACGGCAAAAGCGATCGCATCCACGGTTTTCGTTCGGCGGCCAAGGCTGGCGCAGCACTGCGCGGGATCGGGTTTGCGGTGACGGCTGACTACGACAGCTATGGCGATGCCTGGTGCGCACTGGTTCACGCGGCCATCGTCAGGCGCGGCGAAACGGCCGGTCCTATTCAAGACAATCGCAAGTTGCCGGAAATCATCGACGGCATCGGGCGGCTGTTCGGCCGCGACACTGCCGCATCGCTGATTGTGAGAACCGTGCTGTTCCACATGTCGATCAACATCATCGAGGAATACCCCGCTGCGGCTCCCCTGACGGATAGCGAAAGTGGCCGGTATCTCGATCGCGAACTGCTCGCGTTGCTCAAGCTGATGTCGCTGGCCGACAGTGATGGCTGGGAGTTGTTCAGGCCACCTACCCGCGAGCGTTATCGACGGCAGACCTTGGCCGTATTCGACAAACTCGCGTCCAACTGCCCCACCTGAAGAAGCCCGCGCAAGCGATGCGGCTTTTTGGCGCTGCGCATGGCGGGTGCCTATTCCGGTCAAATCCGTCTCCCGTAACGGCCCTGGATCCGCCACCTTGGGGCGTGCAAACTGCCAAGGACTGGCATGCCGCGGCGACCAGGCCGGCGGCCCCCGGAATCATATTGACCCGAAGGGTTGGCGCCGCTACGAGGTGACCGGAGAATATCGGTCAAGAATTGCCGCTGGAGTCGAATTGAATTCGACGGACTCAGAGGCTGCGGGGCAGCCAGCACACCACCGGGGTTGCCCCCCAGAGGCAATACTGTTCAGATAAAATTTTCTCGTGCACAATCGTGCTCCATCGAGGCTTCGATGGACAGAAACGATGGCGAGAACTCGCAAGGCACTGGCGGCGCAAGTTGACGTTGCCCATCTGATCAGCG
>JAJYSM010000075.1 GCA_021793575.1 Pseudomonadota bacterium | reverse complement strand
TGGCGGAGAGAGAGGGATTCGAACCCTCGATAAGGCTTTTGACCCTATACTCCCTTAGCAGGGGAGCCCCTTCGGCCACTCGGGCATCTCTCCGGGTTTTTCCCGCATTGCTGCGGAGCCGGTGAGGATACCGACCGGCATGGTCGAGGTAAAGTCTTAATTCACGAATCAGTGTTCAGCGGGCTCATCGGGCGTACCGCCAGTCTCGTTTTCGCCCTTGATGCGCTGGTAGATCTCTTCACGATGCACGGCGACGGTCTTGGGCGCATTGATGCCGATACGCACCTGGTTGCCCTTGACGCCGAGAACGGTAACGGTCACCTCGTCACCGATCATCAGGGTTTCGCCGACCCTGCGGGTCAGAATCAACATGTTTGCTACTCCATTTGCTGGTAGTTACAGGCCTGTGGATCGCGGCAGCCTCACCCCTGAGCTTGCAACGATCCGCAGTTCGACGATCCGTCCGTCGAAGGCCCTACCGCCTTCCCGGGTCTTGCCATGACGCCGACTGAGGCCCCATGGCGGCGCGCCATCGTTCCGGATAGACGCGCCGGCATTTGATATTAGCTGAGCGCCAATACCCGGCGCAATCTGCAGGCCAGCATGCATTCATACCGACAGCTGGATTGCCAGCCAGGCGGGCATGGTGGCAAGCAGGGCCGGCAGATCGGCCGCATCCGTGCCGCCGCCCTGCGCCATGTCGGCGCGACCGCCGCCCTTGCCGTCGATCTGCGCAGCCACATGGGCCACCACGTCGCCGGCCTTGATCCGGCCCAGCGCCTTGCCGTGCACGCCGGCGATCAGCGCGACGCGGCCTTCGGCGGCACCGGCCAGCAGGATCACGCAATCGCCCAGCTGCTGCTTGAGCTGATCCACGCCATCGCGCAGCGACTTGGCATCGAGGCCGGCGAGCCGGGCGGCCACCACCTTGATGCCGTCGATGTCCTGCGCCGCCGCGGCAAGATCGGCGATGGCGGAACCGGCCGCCTTGCTGCGCAGCGCATCCAGCTCGCGTTCGAGCTTCTTCTGGCGCTCGAACAGCTGGCGCAATTTCTCCAGCGCCTCGTCGCCGCTGCTCGACAGCAGCTGCGCGAACTCACCGAGGCGACGCTCCTCGCCGGCCACATGCGCCAGCGCGCCGTCGCCGGTGACCGCCTCGATGCGACGCACGCCGGAGGCCACGCCGGCCTCGCTGATGATCTTGAACAGTCCGATGTCGCCGGTGCGGGCCACGTGGGTGCCGCCGCACAGCTCGGTGGAAAAGTCGCCCATCTTCAGCACGCGCACCTGGTCGCCGTATTTCTCGCCGAACAGCGCCATCGCGCCGAAGGCGATCGCCTCGTCGTAGGCCATGTCGTGCACCTCGGCGACCGCATTGCGTCGAACCTGCGCATTCACCATCGCCTCGACCCGCGCCAGCTCATCGCGGCTCAGCGGCCTGAAGTGCGAGAAATCGAAGCGCAACCGCTCCGGTGCCACCAGCGAGCCCTTCTGCGCCACATGCTCGCCCAGCACCTGGCGCAGCGCGGCATGCAGCAGGTGGGTGGCCGAATGGTTGAGCACGACCGCCTGCCGCCGTGCCGCGTCGACGCTGGCCGCGACCACGTCACCCCGGCGCAGCGGCTGCGCGCCGTGCCAGCGGCCGGCGTGGCCAAAAAACACGCCGCCCATCTTCAGCGTGTCGCCGACCTCGAAGCGCCCGGCGGGATTGGACAGCGCCCCGGTATCGCCCACCTGCCCGCCGGACTCGGCATAGAACGGCGTGCGATCGAGGATGACAAAGCCCTCCTCACCCTCGGCCAGCTGGCTGACCTGCCGACCGTCGCGCACGATGCCGAGCACCGTGCTGGCGGCGCTGTGCATGGCCTCGTAACCCAGGAATACGGTCGGCTTCAGCTGGCTCGCCAGCTCGGCCGGCATCTGCCCCCTGGCCTCGAACTTGCCCGCTGCGCGGGCGCGCTCGCGCTGCTCGTTCATCGCCTGCTCGAAGCCAGCCATGTCCACGGCGAGGCCGCGCTCGCGCGCGATGTCGGCGGTGAGATCGACCGGAAAGCCGTAGGTGTCGTACAGCCGGAACGCATCGGCGCCGGGAATCGTCTGCACCGACTTCGCCGCCACCTCGTCGAACACGCGCATGCCATGCTCCAGCGTCTCGCCGAAGCGCTGCTCCTCGGTACGCAGCGCCTCCTCGACGAACGCCTGCCGCGCGGCGAGCTCCGGATACGCCATGCCCATCTCCGCCACCAGCGGCGCCACCATCTTCCAGAAGAAGTCGCCGCGCACGCCCAGCATCCAGCCATGGCGCAGGGCGCGGCGGATGATCCGGCGCAACACGTAGCCGCGGCCTTCGTTGGACGGCAGCACGCCGTCGACGATCAGAAACGCGCAGGCGCGGATGTGGTCGGCGATCACGCGCAGGGATTTGTTGGCAAGGTCGGCCGTGGCGGTGAACTCGCCGGCCTGGCGGATCAGATGCGCGAACAGGTCGATCTCGTAGTTGGAGTGCACGTGCTGCAGCACCGCGGCGAGGCGCTCCAGGCCCATGCCGGTATCCACGCAGGGCGCCGGCAGCGGGCTCAGCGTGCCGTCGGGCGCGCGGTCGAACTGCATGAACACGAGGTTCCAGATCTCGATGTAGCGGTCGCCGTCCTCGTCCGGCGAGCCGGGCGGACCGCCGGCGATGCCCTCGCCGTGGTCGTAGAAGATCTCGGTGCACGGGCCGCACGGGCCGGTGTCGGCCATCTGCCAGAAATTGTCCGAGGCGAACGGCGCGCCCTTGTTGTCGCCGATGCGCACGATGCGCGCGGCCGGCACGCCGACCTGCTTGTTCCAGATGTCGAAGGCCTCGTCATCGGTGTGATACACGGTGACCCACAGCCTGTCGGCCGGCAGCTTGAACACGCCGGTCAGCAGCTCCCAGGCAAAGGCAATCGCGTCGCACTTGAAGTAGTCGCCGAACGACCAGTTGCCGAGCATCTCGAAGAAGGTGTGATGGCGCGCGGTGTAGCCCACTGCGTCCAGGTCGTTGTGCTTGCCGCCGGCGCGCAGGCAGCGCTGCACGTCCGCGGCCCGCACGTAGCCGGGCTTCTCGCTGCCGAGAAACACGTTCTTGAACGGCACCATGCCCGAGTTGGTGAACAGCAGGGTCGGGTCGCTGGCCGGCACCAGCGAGCTGGACGGCACGATGGTGTGGCCCTTGGCACGGAAGTAGTCGAGAAAGGCGGAGCGGATGTCGGAGGTTTTCATGCGGATCGTGCTGGGGGCGGCGGAAAGGCCACACCGCGGCCCCGCCGCGCGATCAGTCAGGGCCGTCGGCAGCGTCGTCCACGTCGGTGTGGGTAACATTCCGTACTGTGGCGGCGGCAAAGCCGCGGCGCAAGAGGAATTGCGCCCGTCGGCTGCGCTCGGCGGGGTCCGCCGCGCCCGCGCTGCCGTAGCGGCGACGCAGCTGGGACGCCGCCGATGCGTCCCAGTCGACCTCGGCGGCCTCCAGCAGCTCGCGGATCCGCGCATCGCTCAGCCCGTGACTTTTCAGCTCCACGCGCAGCCGCATCGGGCCATGGCCCTGGGCGATCCGGCTGCGCAGCAGCGCTTCGGCGAAACGGTCGTCGTCCTGGTACTGCTGCTCGCCGAGGCGCTCGATCGCGGCGCTGGTTTCCTCGCCCTCGTAGCCGCCCTGGCGCAGCTTGGTTTTCAGCTCGCGGCGCGAATGCTCGCGTCGCGCCAGCAGGCCCAGCGCCTTGTCGTAGGCGCTGCGCTTGGGCTTGGCCGGGTCATCACGGCCGGGGCGGCGCTTCATGGTCATGCAAGCAGATACCTGATGCGCGACGAGCTCCCCGACCGTTCACCCTGAGCGCAGCGCAGCGGAGTCGAAGGGCCGCCCTTCGACTTCAGCCCTGCGGGCCTGCGCTCAGGGCGAGCGGCTGGAGTATTCCTGCTTGCCTTGCCGGGACTCGGCAGCGGGCTGAAACGCACATGGCCCGGACGAGCCGGGCCATGTGCCTGCAACGGATCGTCAATGCTCACGCATCACGCTTCCTCAAGCGCCTCTTCGGCCGCAGCGGTACCGGCGGGCCGACCCATCGGCACCAACAGGCGCTCGCGCAGCTGCTTGTCGAGTTCGTTGGTGATGGCCGGGTTGTCGCGCAGGAACTGGCGCACGTTCTCCTTGCCCTGGCCGATGCGGTCGCCCTTGTAGCTGTACCAGGCGCCGGACTTGTCGATCAGGTTCTGCGCCACGCCCAGCTCGATGATCTCGCCCTCGCGCGAGGTGCCCTCGCCGTACAGGATCTCGAACTCGGCCTGGCGGAACGGCGGCGCCACCTTGTTCTTGACCACCTTGACGCGCGTCTCCGAACCGATGATCTCGTCGCCGCGCTTGACCGCGCCGATGCGGCGGATGTCCAGCCGCACCGAGGCGTAGAACTTCAGCGCGTTGCCGCCGGTGGTGGTCTCGGGGCTGCCGAACATCACGCCGATCTTCATGCGGATCTGGTTGATGAAGATCACCAGCGTGCCGGATTTCTTGATGTTGGCAGTGAGCTTGCGCAGCGCCTGGCTCATCAGGCGGGCGTGCAGGCCGACGTGCGAGTCGCCCATCTCGCCCTCGATTTCGGCCTTCGGCGTCAGCGCGGCGACCGAGTCAACCACCACCATGTCGACTGCGCCGGAGCGCACCAGCATGTCGGCGATTTCCAGCGCCTGCTCACCGGTATCGGGCTGCGACACCAGCAGGTCATCGACCTTGACGCCCAGCTTCTCGGCATAAGTGGGATCGAGCGCGTGCTCGGCGTCGATGAACGCGGCGGTGCCGCCGGCGCGCTGGCAGCTGGCGATCGCCTGCAGCGTCATGGTGGTCTTGCCGGACGACTCCGGGCCGTAGATCTCGACCACGCGGCCTCGCGGCAGGCCACCCACGCCGAGCGCGATGTCGAGTCCGAGCGAGCCGGTGGAAACGGTTTCGATGGCCTCGTTGACGCGGTCGCCCATGCGCATGATCGCGCCCTTGCCGAACTGCTTTTCGATCTGGCCGAGGGCGGAAGTGAGTGCCTTGCGCTTGTTGTCATCCATCGTCTTGAGTTCCGGTTGGCTGTGATTGGTGGGCATGATGCCCGGCGCGGGTCTCACCGGCTGCGATCAGGGGCGGCGCGCGGTGGTGGCGGCTGCGCGCAGTATCCCACAGCGGCCAGGCCGACCCGCTGCGCCGGCACCGCCTCACCCTGTCAGCCGCGCCGCCTCATTCCGTCAGGGTGTTGCGCAGGCCGATGAGCGCCGCCGCCACGGTTTGCCGCCGCACCGCCTCGCGATCGCCGGGGAAGTGGAACAGCTGCGCGTGCGCATAGCCGCCGCGGCGCTTCCAGCCGATCCAGACGCTGCCGACCGGCTTGTCCGGCGTACCGCCCGACGGCCCAGCGATGCCGGTCACCGCCACCGCCACGCCGGCGCCGAAGCGCGCCAGTGCGCCGGACACCATTTCCAGCGCGGTCTCCTCGCTGACTGCGCCGGCGCGCTCGAGCGTGCGCGGGTTGACCCCGAGCAGTGCCTCCTTCGCCTCGTAGCTGTAGGTGACCACGCCGGCGTCGAACCAGGCCGAGCTGCCCGGCAGATCGGTCAGCGTCTTGGCGATCCAGCCGCCGCTGCAGGACTCGGCGGTAACCAGCGTCAACCGATGCCGCTGCACGGCGCTGGCGACCTCGCCGGCCAGCGCCAGCAACTGCGTGTCGGATGGGACGGATGACAACTCCATGCAGGGCTCCCGCTGTGACAGGCGCGTCAGCGCGCGAAGCCACCGTTCTACCGGTTCCGTGCGCCGGCGCCAAGCCGGAGCGGAGGAAAAGTCGGCGGCGCATGACCTCGCGCGCGGCGTACCTGCCAGCGCGCTGGTTCAGAGGCTGGCTTGACCGCCGTTCGCCAGCAGCGCATGCAGCGCCGCCTTGATCTCGCTCATGCCGTAGGGTTTCTGCAGCACCATCGCATCGCGGTGGCGTTCGGGCAGCCCCTCGCGACCGTAGCCGGAGGCGAACATGAAGGGTATCCGCCGCTGCTGCAGCGCGTCCGCCAGTGGAAAACTCATCTGACCGGCCAGGTTGATGTCGAGGATGGCCGCGTCGATCGGCTCCGATACGGCCAGCTCCAGCCCCCGCGCCAGCCGCGCCACCAGCAGCACGTGGTAGCCGGCGCGCTCCATCAGATCCTCCAGCATCATCGCCACGATCATTTCGTCCTCGGCGATGAGTACGCATGGAAGTTTTCCCAGGACAATCATGCGGGATCCTCCGGCTCGCCCAGCGGCAGCTCGATCAGGCAGCGCACACCCGTCGGCGCAAAGTCGAGCGCCACCTTGCCATCCAGTTCAAACGCCAGTCCATCGGCGATCAGGCGGGTGCCGAAGCCGCGACTCGACGGCGCCCGCACCAGCGGCCCACCGACTTCCTGCCAGCACAGGTGCAGCCATGGCACCGCGCCACCGGTGACCCTCTCCCAGCTGACCTCGATGCGGCCCTGTGGCAGCGACAGGGCACCGTACTTGAGCGCGTTGGTGGTCAACTCGTGCAGCGCCATGCTCATCGCCAGCGCGATCTTCGGCGCGAGCTGGCGATCCTCGCCGTGCAACTGCACCCGCGCCGGATGGTCGGCATCCTCGTAGGGCGCCAGCTCGCCCATCACCAGGGCTGCCAGGCTGACGCTTTGCCACGCATCCACTGCCAGCAGATTGTGGGTATGCGAAAGCGCCTGCAATCGCGGCAGGAATTTGTCCTGGAACGCCTCCAGGCTGGGCGCGCGGGCCAGCGTCTGCACGGCGATCGCCTGGATGCTGGCCAGCGTGTTCTTGACCCGATGATTGAGCTCGCCGAGCATCAGCCGGGTATGCCGTTCGGCCTCCCGGCGCTCGGTGATGTCGCGCGCGATCAGCGAGCCGGCGATGATCTGCTGCTCGGCGTTGCGTACCAGCGAGCTGGTCACCGCCACCGGTATCTGGCGACCGTCGCGGGTCTGCCACAGCGTCTCGAACTCTTGCGGCCGCTCGGCCAGCGCGCCAGCGGCGAAAATCGCGCTGGTCACGCCCGAAGATTCCGACGGCAGCAGCATCGCCAGCGACTGGCCCAGCACCTGCGCCGCCGGATAGCCGAAAATGCGCTCGGCGCCGGGGTTCCAGCTGCTGATCGCGTCGTCCGGCGTGTAGCCGATGATGGCGTCGCGTGACGAATCCACGATCGCGGCCAGCTGGCCGCGCTCCACTTCGTGGCGCAGGCTCTGACTGACATCCACGCAGGTCAGCACGATACCCTCGATGACATCGTCGACGGTGCGGTAAGGCCGCATGCGCAGCAGGTACGACGGCTCGTTGGCGGCACCGTGCAGTACCCGCTCCACGATGCGCAGGTGGCGCAGCACGTCAGGTACATCCTGCTTCAGCTCGGGGTAGTTGATGCGCGCGGAAATATCGGTGATCGGTCGACCGCGGTCGCCATCGCGCAGGTGGAACAGCTCGGTCATCGCCGGCGTGTAGCTGCCAATGCGCAGGTCGCGATCGAGAAACAGCGTGGCGATCTGCGTGCTCTCCATCAGGTTGCGCAGGTCGCTGTTGAGGCGGGTGAGCGTTTCGTTCTTGCTGTGCGCCTCGGCGTTGACGATCTGCAGCTCCTCGTTGATCGACTGCATCTCCTCCTTGGAGGTTTCCAGCTCCTCGTTGCTGGACTGCAGCTCCTCGTTGACCGACTGGTATTCCTCGTTGGCGGATTTCAGCTCCTCATTGACCGACTCGTGCAGCTCGACCGCGGCGTGCAGCTGCGCATAGACCGATTCCAGCTCGTGCTCCAGCGCCCGGATGCGCGCCAGCTCGACTGGCGGCGGGCTGGCTGACGGCGCCGCTGCCGTGGCCGCGTCGGCCGGGGCATCGCTGAAGGCGAGCAGGCACATCGTCACGCTGCCGTCCTTGTCGAGCAGCGGTTCGGCGATCAGCCGCAACGGCTGATGCTGGCTGCCGACGTCCACCGACAGATCATCCCGGGTCACCGTCTCCGCGCTGGCAAACGCCCGTCGCACGATCGCGCGCGCCGGCTCGCGCAGCCGCTTGTGCAGCAGGCTGAACACGTTGAGGCTGGCCGCGCCGGTGGACGGCGACAGGTAGCGCCCGGTATCGCCGGCAAAGCGCAGCACCTCGTGGTTGGCGTTGATCACCACATAGGCCGGCGTGTATTTTTCCAGCAACCCCTGGACCTGGCGATTGATGCCCTCGTCGCTGCCACGTGCGACAGAGGCCATGCCGCGACCGGCGTTCGCGGCATGGCCGCGCTCGGCGAACGGGAGCGGCGGGATGCTGCCGACGCGAGTGTTTTCGCGCCGCATGTACAGCCGCTGCTTCTTGTCCAGCTCGGTGAACAGCCCGGCGCTGCGGCTAAGCGTCTCCGATGGACCCAGCAGCAGAAATGCGCCCGGCTTCAGCGCGTAATGAAAGGTCTGCAGCAGGCGCTCCTGCAGGTCGGCATTGAGATAGATCAGCAGGTTGCGGCATGACACCAGATCCAGCCGCGAGAACGGCGGGTCCTTGATCACGCTGTGCGGCGAGAACACGCACATCTCGCGCAGCGACTTGACCACGACGTAATCGTCGCCCTCCTTGCTGAACCAGCGTTGCTGGCGTTCCGGCGAAACGCCCAGCAGCGGCGCGCGAAAGCGGCCTGCGCGCGCCGCCTCGATGCCGCGATCGTCGATGTCGGTGGCAAAGATCTGCACCTTTGGCCCGCCCTGCGACCCGATCGCTTCGCGCAGCAGCATCGCGATCGAGTAGGCCTCCTCGCCGGTGGCGCAGCCGGGCACCCACACGCGCAGCACGTCGGCGGCGCCGCGGTCGGCCAGCAGCGCGGGGACCACCCGCTCCTGCAGCGCGGTGAATGCCAGCGGGTCGCGAAAGAACTCGGTGACGCTGATCAGCATTTCGCGAAACAGCTGCTGATGCTCTTGCGGATGCTGGCGCAGATACTTGATGTAATCCGGCACGGTTTCGGTCTGCCGAACCAGCATCCGGCGCTGGATGCGCCGCATCACCGTGCTGCGCTTGTACTGGCTGAAATCGTGACCCACCTCGGCGCGCAGCAAGCGAAACAGGTTTTGCAGATGATCGGACAGATCCTGGCGGATGCCATCGGCGCCCTGCTGTCCCCGCGCAGCATGCATCTGCTTGCGATAGGTGATCAGGCGCGCCGGCATGTCCTCCACCGGCAGGATGTCGTCGACCAGTCCGGTGGACGCTGCGCTGGCAGGCATACCGCTCATCGCCACGTGATCGAAACCGGACTGCGCCAGAGTCAGGCCGCCGTGCTCCTTCACCGCGCCCAGCCCCAGCGCACCGTCACTGCCGGTGCCGGACAGCACGATGCATACCGCGCAGTCGCCGCGATCCTCGGCCAGCGAAGTGAAGAACGTGTTGATCGGCCAGCGATGCTGTCGCGGCGGCGCCGGCTTGCTCACGTGCAGCACGCCATCGGCGATGGTCAGCGTGGCGTCGGGTGGAATCACGTACACATGATCGGGCTCGACTCGCGCGCCGTCGATCGCCTCGCATACCGGCATCTGGGTATTGCGGCCGACCAGTTCGGCCAGCATGCTGACATGCTGCGGTGACAGGTGTTGCACCAGCACGAACGAGAACCCGCTGTCCGCCTGCATATGGGTAAAAAAGCTGCGGAATGCCTCCAGCCCGCCGGCCGAGGCGCCGATGCCCACGATCAGGTGTGGCAGCGCCGGCGGGGTTTCTGCGCATGCCTGCGCCTGAACGGTGGTTGCCGCAGCACCTGACTTGCGTCGGGGCCTGCGCGGCGGGGACAAGTCTTCGGTCATCGGACGGGCTCAGGGCGGACACCGAACGTGTCGCGGGCGAGTATGCGCGCGATGCCGCGCGTTTGACGTGATGACGTGGAACGCGGACACGGATTGTCAATGACTTGTGGCGCCGCGCCGGCTGGGCTACACATGGCGGCTACCCGCCACCGCAGCGCCTGCCGACAGCCGCCGGTGGCGTGGCGTGGCGCAGCCAGAGAATTGCCGATGAATCCACCGCCGGTGCAGAGCGAACCAGTCGTCGCCCACACGCCCTTCATGCGCCAGAATATAGGTGTGGTTGACGAAGCTAGGCGCAGCAAGGGTTCCCAGCCTATTTCTGACCCGTAAAATCGCTTGGACACCTCTTGGACACCATAAAACGGGGGTTTTGACCCGGGTACAACCTCGAAAAACGCTTGGACACCTCCCATAAAACACCGCCGCACAGGCCGCTGTTTGGACGTCCAAACGCCCGCCCCGAATGCACCCACAGTTCGGCGACAGGACCTTCTCAAAGCGTTGATAGCGCCCACTACTTGGCCGACTTCTAAAGCGAGCCTCGGGTGCTTGGGATTGGCCCAACCCAGAGAATTTCCCGGCCAGGTTGGTTGAGATGACGACCAGCGCTGGTCGCCACGAGAACGGAGTGAAGTGGTCCGCGGATGCGTTTGGGGGCGATGTGCTCGCCTGCACCAGAGACGGGTAAGCAATCCAGAACAGCTGGAGCGCTGATGGCGTACCACCACACCGGGAACAAGGCCCACGGTGCGGTGCGAATTGACCAGAAAAGGTTGGTTAGCCGGTGGATCGCTAGCCAGCGTTAGCAATCCAAAACGGCCTAGCTCGGGCTAATTCAGGACCTGGGCATCGTCTAGGCCCGGGTTCACGCTAGTCGTAAGATGAAAGACCTCACAAACCTGCGTGCACTGGACCGAATGCATCACACGACCGATCGACGATGACTAGCCCACCGGCCAGTATGATCAGCCGTGGGTCCACGGGGCGCAGGCGCAATGCCAGATTGACCCCGGGAATTTAGCGATCGCCAATCGCTACCCGTGGTGGCCGTGGAAGACCTGGCCTGACGGCACGAGCGTGTGCAGAATTTTGTGTAAACGGGATTCGGTTTACAGCTGAGGCATGCGGTCCTCGAACTGGATGGTAAAGCGGTTGAGCGCGGCCTTCCAATCGCGGATGGGCAACGTCCACCGCTTGCTGATGTTGCGCAGGGCGAGATACAGCAGTTTCATCAGCGCCTCGTCGCTGGGGAACGCACCGCGGTGCTTGGTCAGCCTGCGCAGTCCGTAGTTCACCGACTCGATGGCGTTGGTGGTGTAGATCACCTTGCGGATCTCCGGCGGGTAGTCGAAGAACGGGACCAAGCGCGGCCAGTTGCGCCGCCACGACTGACCGATCGGCGGGTACTCCTCATCCCAGCGCGCCTCGAATTCGGTGAGCCGCAGTTCGGCCTCCTCGGCGGTGGCGCAGGTATAGATGCGCTTGAGGTCGGCCGCCACCTCCGGCCGCCGCTTCCACGACACGTAGTTCAGGCTGTGGCGCACCATGTGCACGATGCACAGCTGCACCGTCGTCTGCGGGAACACCGCCTCGATCGCTTCGGGGAAGCCCTTCAGGCCGTCGACGCAGGCGATGAAGATGTCCTGCACGCCGCGGTTGCGCAGCTCCGTCACCACCTGCATCCAGAACTTCGCGCCCTCGGTCTGGGCCAGCCACAGGCCCAGCACCTCCTTCTCGCCGGTCATCGTGATGCCGATGGCCAGGTAGACCGCTTTCACCCGCACCGCGCCCTCGCGCACCTTCACATGGATGCAGTCGAGGTAGACGATCGGGTACACCGGATCCAGCGGCCGGCTCTGCCAGGTCTTCACCTCGTCGACCACGGCATCGGTCACCGAGGAGATCAGGCTCGGCGACACCTCGGCGCCGTACATCTCTTCCAGGTGCGCCTGGATCTCGCGCACCGTCAGGCCGCGGGCGTACAGCGAAAGGATCTTGTCGTCGAAGCCGGTCCAGCGGGTCTGATGCTTGGGCACCAGCTTCGGCTCGAAGGTGCCGTCGCGGTCGCGGGGGATCTCGATGGGCAGTTCGCCGAACTCGCCCTTGAGGGTCTTGCGGCTGCGGCCGTTGCGGGTGTTGCCGGCGGCGTTGGACACCGGCTCGTGCTTCTCATGACCGAGGTGCTCGGTCATCTCCGCATCCAGTGCCTTCTCGACCAGCAGCTTGGTCAGCTGCTTGAGCAGGCCGTTCTCGCCGATCAGGTCTTCGGGCTTTTGGTAGTTGGCCAACAGGCGGCTAAGCAGCTCGTCGGGTACATCGTGCTTGCGTGGGCTCATGGTGTCTCCGGGTCTGGCGGCAGTCTCCTGCCTGGGACCCGTTTACACAAAATCTAGGACACGCCCGACGGCACTTTGGCTGTTTGATGGGAATTGACGCCCTACGCCAGATTCACCCGCCGTTGTCGCCGCAATTGACTGCCCAGCGAACCCGATCGACGGCATCATACCGATATCGCATCGGCAAGATCCTTTTATGACATCACACGGTAAGGTCCTCCAGCTCGACGTTCTGGGCAGCTTCGACTTCTACAACTTCGGCATCACCTTGGATGCGATTGAGTCGGCCGAGTTCGAGCGCCTGGCACAGCTCCTTGGCCCAACGCGCATGAACCGCATGCTGACGCTTGATCAGTTTTATGCTTTGGATCGCGTCATCCCATTGATCGCGCATGAACTCACCCATTTCATCGACGCCACCTCTACGTGCTGGGGCATGCGCCATCTCGAGGTTCTGGACAATGCCTTCCGGGCATACCGATCCCAGAAGGAGCAGGAGTTCCATTACCTGAAAGCTGCGTCAGATCACGTGCGCACGCTGCGGCTGCCGAAGTACTACACGCTGGTGCGGGAGACCGACGAACACGTGATCCGGCCTTGGACCTACCAGGTCACCCTGGGTTTGCGTTTCACCCCCAGCGGCTCGATCGAAGGCGCCCGGCCCATCGCGTTTTGCAAATTCGGAACGCCCAAGGGGACCGCATTGGCACGATCGCCGTTGTCGCCTGTCGCGCTGCTTGAAACCTCCGCTATGTCGCAGGAACTCGTCCAGCGATTCGCCTTCCTGGACTCAGTCCAAGGTCCAGAATCACTCGTGGAGCAGCGCTGTCAGTCCAGCAAGGCGCTGGAACACCTCTACAACCATCGCATCACAGAATACTCGGCGTGTGCGCATCTGATCGCCAACCACCAGCAATGCATCGACGTCATGCGTGCCTATCGTCTTGGCGGCCGGCTCAGTCGCTTGGTGTTAAATGTCCCGGTCAAGAGTTTCGAGGAAATGGCAGACCTCGAGCGACTGGCGGCCCTCTTCAAAATTGTTCCTAAGGATGACTACGTGCAACGTGTCCAGCGGGGCTTGCTTCAGGGTGATGCCGGGATGCTGTATTACGTCCTGTGCGCGGCGATGCCCGAGGACAGTTTCCGCTCGGATGAAGCTGGGGTCGCGGGAATTAAGGTGGCACTTGCACGCATTGGAACGTCGCTGGGCCGGATCAAGCAATTGGCCCTGGAGGAAGTTACGGCGATCGCGGCCAAGGTGGCGCAGAGCCCCAGTGCGGTCTTGAGACGGTTGTCAGGGGCAGGAGAGAAGAATTTCGAGCGGCTCTCGCACATGGGCGAGATCCTGCGGTTCCACGAGCTGCACCTGCCGCAAGTGATGTTTGGCGACTACGAGTCGCGCACCACATTTGGTTGCGAAGGCAATTTGCTCGAAGACTTGGATCTTGATACCTGCTTCAACGAGTTGAACCCCCTCGAGCAGCAATGCTCTCAACTTAAGCGAAACACCCTCGAAAATGCTTGCTTATTGATGCGTTGACGGTTACGATGAGTCATCATAACTCATTGATAAATAAAGACTATGAACTCAAACACTCGATCCCGT
>JAJYSM010000074.1 GCA_021793575.1 Pseudomonadota bacterium | reverse complement strand
GCGCTGATCAGATGGGCAACGTCAACTTGCGCCGCCAGTGCCTTGCGAGTTCTCGCCATCGTTTCTGTCCATCGAAGCCTCGATGGAGCACGATTGTGCACGAGAAAATTTTATCTGAACAGTATTGACGCTAACCCGCAGACCGCTGCCGGGCAAGCGGCGCGGCCGGTGCGCCGGCAACAGCGCGCGCCGACGACAGGGTAAACTTGACCGTTACCCGCCACTGCCCGCGAGCTGTGCCCGATGTCGACTGAAAACCCTGCCGTTGCCACCACCCCGGCGGCTGCGCCCCCCGTGCAGCAGGATTTCATCCGGCAGATCGTGCGCGACGACCTGGCCAGCGGCAAGCACCGCGCCATCCACACGCGCTTTCCGCCGGAGCCGAACGGTTACCTGCATATCGGTCACGCCAAGGCGATCTGTCTGGGCTTCGGCATCGCGGCGGAGTTCGGCGGCTGGTGCAACCTGCGGCTGGACGACACCAACCCCGGCCGGGAAGACCCGGAGTTTGTCGAAGGCATCAAGGACGACGTGCGCTGGCTCGGCTTCGAGTGGCACGCGCTGCGCCACGCCTCGGACTACTTCGAGGTGTTCTATCGCGCGGCGCTGAAGCTGATCGCCGACGGCGTCGCCTATGTCGACGACCTCGACGCCGAGCAGATGCGCGAGTACCGCGGCACGCTGACCCAGCCCGGCCGCAACTCGCCGCATCGCGAACGCAGCGTGGCGGAAAACCTCGACCTGTTCCGCCGCATGCGCGCAGGCGAGTTTGCCGACGGCAGCCGCACGCTGCGCGCGAAGATCGACATGCGCGCGGGCAACATCAACCTGCGCGACCCGGCGATCTACCGCATCCGCAAGGTGACTCACCAGAACACCGGCGACGCCTGGCCGATCTACCCGATGTACGACTACGCGCACTGCCTGTCGGACGCGCTCGAAGGCATCACCCATTCGCTGTGCACGCTGGAGTTCGAGGACCACCGGCCGCTGTACGACTGGTTCGTCGACCGGGTCGACCTGGTCAATCACCCCGAGCTGTGGCAGCCGCTGCTCGAAGCCGGGCTGCCCACGCAGCCGGCCAAGCCGCGGCAGATCGAGTTTTCGCGACTCAACCTCAGCTACTGCATCACCAGCAAGCGCAAGCTGGCGCAGCTGGTAAGCGAGGGCTACGTGGACGGCTGGGACGACCCGCGCATGAACACGCTGCGCGGCCTGCGCCGGCGCGGCTTCACCCCGGCCGGGCTGCGCCTGCTGATCGAGCGCGTCGGCGTCAGCAAGCAGAACAGCGTGATCGACTACGCGATCCTGGAAGGCTGCATCCGCGAGGATCTGGACGCCCACGCGTCGCGTCGCATGGCGGTGCTCGATCCGCTGAAGCTGGTGCTCGACAACCTGCCGGACGGCCACGAGGAGCTGCTGACCTTCGCCAACCATCCCAAGGATGAAAGCTTCGGCACGCGCGAGGTGCCGTTTGCGCGCGAGCTGTGGATCGAGCGCGAGGATTTCGCCGAACTGCCGCCGAAGGGTTTTCACCGGCTCAAGCCCGACGGCGAGGTGCGCCTGCGCGGCGTCGGCATCATCCGCTGCGAGCAGGTGCTGAAGGATGCCGACGGCAACGTCAGCGAGCTGCGCTGCACGCTCGATCCGCAGAGCCGCCACGGCATGCCCGGCGCCGAGCGCAAGGTGAAGGGCACCCTGCACTGGGTCAGTGCCCGCCACGGCGTCGCCGCCGAGGTGCGCCTGTACGACCGCCTGTTCAACGTGCCGGCGCCGGACAGCGAGGAGGATGGCAAGAGCTGGCTCGATCACGTCAATCCCGAGGCCAAGCGCGTGGTGCAGGCGTGGCTGGAACCGGCCGCCGCCGCGGTGGCGCCGGAGCAGCGCTTCCAGTTCGAGCGGCTGGGCTATTTCGTGGCCGACCGCGTCGATCATCGCGCCGATGCGCCGGTGTTCAACCGCACCGTGACGCTGCGCGATACCTGGGCGAAACAGGCCGGGCAGTAGGCGCAGAAGACCATGCTGCCGCTGCAACTCCAGCTCACCCTGCCGTCGTGGATCGGCGATGTCGCCGACACGCAGCGGCGCTATGTGAGTGACGAGGAACGCGTGGGGCTGGCGATCGAGCTGTCGCGGCAGAATGTCGCGCGCGGCAGCGGCGGCCCGTTCGGCGCGGCGGTGTTCGAGGCCGACAGCGGCCGCCTGATGGCCGTCGGCGTGAACCGCGTGCTGCCGCAAAGCTGCTCATTGGCGCACGCCGAGACGATGGCGCTGATGCTGGCGCAGCAGCGCGCGGGTCAGCCGCGGCTCAACCAGGCCGGCGGCCGCTACGTGCTGGCGAGCAGCGCGCAGCCGTGCTGCCAGTGCTACGGCGCGCTGGTCTGGGCCGGCATCGACGCACTGCTGATCGGCGCCCGCGCCGAGGACGTCGAGGCGCTGGCGCACTTCGATGAAGGTCCGCTGCCGGCCGACTGGGTCGGCGAACTGACCCGCCGCCGCATCGCGGTGCGGCGCGACATCCTGCGCGACAGCGCGCGCACCGTGCTGGCCGCCTACGGCGCCGGCGGCACGCCGTATTGAGTCGCTGGCGCGCCGCGCTGCCGCTGATCCTGCTGCTGCTGGCGGGCATCGTGCTGTACGCCTCCGGCTCGCTGGACCAGCTGACGCCGCAGCGGCTGGTGGCGCACCAGGGCGAGCTGCATGCGCAGATCGCCGCACATCCCTGGCTGAGCCGGCTGGCCTACATCGGTCTGCTCACGCTGACCATGGCAACCGGCATTCCCGGCACCATCGTGGTGATACTCGCAGGCGGCTTCGCCTTCGGCGTGGTCGACGGCACGCTGTGCTCGTCGGCGGGACTGACGCTGGGTTCGCTGATCCTGTATCTGGCCAGCCGTTATGCGTTTGGGGCCGGCAGCCGCCAGCCACCGGCGATCGCGGCAAGGCTGCACCACGGCTTCGAGCGGCACCCGGTGAGCTATGCGATGTTTCTGCGCCTGGTGCCGATCGTGCCGTTCGGCGCGGTCACCGTCGCCCTGGCGTGGCTGCGCTGTCCGCTGTGGCTGTTTATCGCCGCCACCTGGCTGGGCGGCACCCTCACGCTGATTTTCGAAACCCTGATCGGTGCAGGCCTGGGCAGCGTCATGCGTCAGAGCAGCAGCTTCGGCTTCAGCCTGTTCATGCATCAGGAGATCCTGCTGCCGCTGGCCGCGATGGCGCTGCTGGCGCTGCTGTCACTGCTGATCGAGCGGATCGTGCGGCGCCGGCGGCAGGCCCGTCCACCGGGCGACTGAACGGCACGCCCAAAGCAAGCGCTAAGCTTGCGGCTGGCATGCTCATCGACCTGTGCACGAGTGCGCGAATGCCACACCCCCTGAGACGAATCCGGAGCCAGCGATGAAAAACCTACCCCTGCTGTTGCTGCTGGCCGCCGGCGTTGCCACCGCCAGCCCCGTTTCCGCCCCAGTCGCCCATTACTCGGTGCTGCAGCGTCATCCGCTCGGCGGCAGCGGCGGCTGGGATTACCTCAGCATCGACGCGGCCGCGCACCACCTGTTCATCGCGCGCAACGATCGCGTGATGGTGGTCGATACGCGCAGCGGCAAACTGCTCACCGAGATTCCCGGCATGCGCAACGCGCACGGTGTGGCGCTGGTGCCGGCGCAGCACCGCGGCTATGTCAGCAATGGCGGCGGCAACAGCGTCAGCGTGATCGATCTGGACAGTCTGAAAATCGTCGGCAGCATTTCGGTGAGCGGCAGGAACCCCGACGCGATCATCTACGATCCGGCCAGTGGCCACGTGCTGACCATGAACGGCCGCAGCGACACGGCCAGCGTGATCGATCCGACCGCCGGCAAGGAAGTGGCCACCATCGCCCTGCCCGGTCGCCCCGAGTTTGCGCTCAGCGACGGCCGCGGCCACGTGTTCGTCAACCTGGAAGACAAGGGCGAACTGGTTCGGCTCGACAGCCACACCAACACCGTGCAGAACGTGTGGAGCCTGGCGCCGTGCGACTCGCCGAGCGGCCTGGCCTACGACGCGGCGCACCAGCGCCTGTTCTCGGTGTGCGACAACCAGCTGATGATCGTCACCGACGCCGTGGATGGCCGCCAGGTCGCCAGGGTGGCGATCGGCAAGGGCCCGGACGCCGCCGCGTTCGATCCGCAGACGCAGCTGATCTACAGCTCCAACCACGACGGCACGCTGACCCTCGTGCATGAAGACAGCGCCGACCACTACCGCGTGCTGGCGAATGTGCCGACTCAGCCGGGCGCGCGCACGCTCGCGCTGGATCCCGTCACCCATCTCGCCTGGCTGGTGGCGGCCGCCCCCGCGCCGCGCGACGCGCCGGTCAAGGACTTCACCGCGTTGGTCGTGGGCAGGCACTGAGCGCCGCGACAGCGGCACTCGCGATCACAGGGCAAGCGTGAGGATCAGCTGGGTGGCCTCCAGCGGATCGCGCTGGCGCGCAAAGCCGAGCAAGGTGGCCAGCTCGCACATCGGCTCGCCGGCCACGGCGTCAAGCAGGCAGCACGTAACCGACCCGCTCAGCCCGCCTCACTGCGGCGTGTCGGGCTGGCATGGCTGCCGCACAGCTGCGCCAGCAGGTCCGGGCGCAGGATGTTCACCGACTTGCGATTCACCACCAGGATGCCGGCGGCCTCCATCCGGCTGAACAGTCGGCTGACAGTTTCCACCACCAGACCGAGGTAGTTGGCAATGTCGTAACGCGACATGGTCAGTGTCAGCGTGCTGGCGTCGCGCGAGAGGCGTCCGTGGCGATCGGCCAGGCTTTGCAGGAAGATCGCCAGCCGCTCCTGCGCCTGCTGCCGGCCCATCATCACCAGATGACTGTTGTCGGCCACCACCTCGCGGCTGATCACCCGCATCAGCTGGCGATGCAGCGCGGGCACCTCGCCCACGATCTGCTGCAGCTGAGTGTACGGCAGCTCGCAGATGCTGCTGCGCTCAAGCGCCTCGGCGGTCATCGGGTGGCGGTCGTTGACCAGCGCGGCGACGCCGAGAATCTCGCCAGGCAGTACGAAGCCCAGCACCTGCACTTCGCCGCCGGGATTTTCCACGTAGGTCTTGAGCGAGCCGGAACGCACCACGTACAGCGCGTGAAACGCATCGCCCTGGCGAAACAGCGTCTTGCCGCGATCCAGCGTGCGCTTGTCGCGCACGGCACTGTCCAGTCGCTCCATGTCACCGCGATCAATGCCCGCCGGAAGGCACAGTTCGTGCAGGGCGCAGGCGCCGCAGCTGCGGCGCAGTTGTTCGATGTCTACGACGACCGGGCCATTTTTCATAGAGATCCACATTGGCTCGCTGATGCACGTGGTTGCAAGACATGCGTCGATGATTAGATCGCAATTTCTTGCATTTTACCACTTCGCCGTGTGCTTTCTCCGCGCGACGGCCAGGGCAATCTGCCGCACGGGCAGACTCGCTCAGCGGCTGTCGAGGTTGTGGTAGAGCTCGTCCTCCTGCGCAAAATGCAGTTTCAGCACGGTGTCCAGCCGCAGCAGCGCGCGCTGGATCTCGGCCAGCGGGAGGTCGGCCGTGCTGTCGGCAAGATCGGCACTCATCCGACCGAGCAGTCGGATCAGGCGAAAAATCTCACGATGGGTATGGCTCATCGCCGCCAGCGGGTCGTCGCCATGCAGGCGGCCGGCCAGCTGCGGGTAGAGTTCGTCCTGGTCGGCCTGCTCGTGCGGCAGCAGCTGTCGATCGAGCAACTCGACCAGCCCCGCCAGCTCCTCGCGCGCAGCCGCCGGCGCATAGCCGGCGAAATGCTCGGCCGCCTGCTGCAGCCGTTCAAGCACAGGGGCCAGCTCGGCATGCTCATGGCGCAACCGCTCGGCATGATCGGCGTCGATACTGGTGGTAGCCATGTGCTCCAGACCACCATCGAGCGCGCGCAGCGCGTTGACGATCACCGCCACGTCGATGACCTCCTGCACGATCGCCCCGGCCAGCGCCGGCAGCAGGCCGAAGGCGGCGAGCAGCATTGCCAGCAGCGACAGCCCCATCCCGGCCAGCACGCTCTGCAGCGCCACGCGCCGCGCCCGGCGCGCGATCTGCATGGCCTCGGCGATGCGATCCAGGCGGTCGGCCAGCAGCACCACGCCAGCGGCCTCGGACGAGGCAGTGGCGCCGCGCGCGCCCAACGCGATGCCGACATCGGCGGCGGCCAGCGCCGGCGCGTCGTTGATGCCGTCGCCGACCATCAGCGTGATGCCCTGCGCATGCCCCTGCGCGATCGCGGCCAGCTTGTCGGCCGGGGTCAGCCCGGCGCGCACCTCGTCCACGCCGGCGGCCAGGCCGATCGCCTGCGCGCGTTCCACCAGGTCGCCAGTGAGCATCACGATGCGGCGGATGCCGGCCTGCCGGAGCAGGCGCAACGCGCGCGGCGATTCGAGCCGCAGCGGATCGTCGAACAGCACCGCGCCGGCCATCGCGCCGTCGATGCCGATGAAGCTGGCGCTGACGTTTTCGTAGGTCATGCGCCGCAGCAGGCTGTCAGTCCACGCCAGCGCCGGCGTGCTCGCCACGACATAGTGATGGCCGCCCAGCATGACCGCGCATTCGGCCACTGCTCCGCGCAGGCCGGCGCCGGGCTCTTCGTGCACCTCGCGCGGTGCTTCCAGCGCCAGGCCCTGCGCGCGGGCGGCCTGCACGATCGCCTGCGCGATCACATGCGGCGAAGCCTGCGCCAGCGAGCCGGCCAGCTGCAGCAAATGCTGCGCGGAATGCGCACCGGCACTGGCCACCGACAGCACGCGCGCATGGCCGGCGGTGAGCGTGCCGGTCTTGTCCAGAAACAGCACCTGCGCGCGCGCCAGCGCCTCCAGCGTGGCGCCGTCCTTCACCAGGATGCCACGCTGCGCGCAGCGCGATATGCCACCCACGATCGCCACTGGCACCGCGAGTATCAGCGGACACGGCGTGGCCACCACCAGCACCGCCAGCGCGCGCAGCGGATCGCCGCTGAGCAGCCATGCCGCGCCGGCCAGCAGCAGGGTCAGCGGGATCAGGATCAGCGCATAACGGTCGGCCATCCGCACGAACGGCGCACGCGACTGCCGCGCCGCCTCGACCATCCGCACGATGCCGGCATAGGTACTCTGCGATGCCGCCTGGGTGGCGCTGAAGTCGAACGGCGCACCGGCGTTGACGCCGCCGCTGCGCACGTTGTCGCCGCGATGTCGGCGGACCGGCAGCGGCTCGCCGCTGAGCGCGGATTCGTCCAGCGTGGCGGTGGCGTCCAGCACCGTGCCATCCACCGGCACCACTTCGCCCATGCGCAGCAGCAAGCGGTCGCCCGGCATCACCGCGTCCACCGGCACCTGCTCCAGCTGATCGCCGCGATAGCGCCAGGCAAAGCGCGGGGCGCGATCGATCAGCCGGCGCAGCTCGCGTCCCGCGCGACCGGCGGTGTAATCCTCCAGCGCGCGGCCGCCGGCCAGCATCAGCGCAATCACTGCCGCCACCAGCGCCTGGCCCAGCAGCACCGCCGCGACGATCGCCAGCAGCGCGATCAGATCCACCCCGGCCTCGCGGCGGCGCAGCCGGATCACGATCTCCACCGCCAGCAGCGCCGCCATCAGCAGCGCACTGACGCTCCAGGCAAGACGGGCCAGCGGATCGAAGTGCAGCCCGTGCAGCAACAGTCCGGCCGGCAACGCCAGTGCAGTGAGTGCCAGCAGACCTGCATTGAGCCAACCGCGCAGAGTGCTCAATGGCAAACCAGCACCGGCACGTTGGCGTACAGCATCACCTTGTGCGTCTCGCTGCCCAGCAGCAGCCGGTCGAAACCGCGCCAGCCATGCGACGCCATCACGATCAGATCGCACTGTTGCGCGGCGACCGCCGCCACGATGGCGGCGTACGGGCGCTGCTCGATCACGTGACCGCTGGCGCAAGCCACACCGGCGACTGCGGCGCGCTGGCAGACTTCCTGCAGATAACCCTCAGCCCGGGCCACGGCCTCGCCCAGATAAAATTCCTGGTTGGCCTGGATGATGTCCACCGCATAGGTCAGCCAGGGGAACGGTGGTACCACGCTGAACGCATAGACGCTGGCGCCGAGCCGGGCCGCCAGCGCAATGCCGGTATCGACCGCGCGCAGGGAAAGTTCGGAACCATCGGTGGGCAACAGGATGTGTTTGAACATGACGGATCTCCGCGACAGGAATCAGCGACGGGCGCCTGCACATGCGGTCGCCCGGACTGACTGCAGGCTACGCGCGGCAGCCGTCAGTGGTATTGACCCGGATCAACTGGCCACCGCGCATGCGCGTCATGCGCCGCAAAACTGAACGAACGCTGCGTGGCGTTCGCACGAGGTCAACGCCGACATGCAGGCCGCGTTCTCATCACCCACAGGAGCGCTCGTGCTCCATCACCCAAGGAGATTGCCATGCGTCTTTCCGCCCGCCGTAGCTGCCTGATCCTGCTCAGCCTGACCGCGCTCGCCGTCGCCGCACCGGGCATGGCGGGCGAGCGCCACGACCACCGCTTCGACCACCGGCATCCACGCCGCGACCAGGTGGTGGATCGCACGCAGAAGCAGAATCATCGCATCACCCAGCAGGTGCGCGAGGGCGAGCTGACCCACGCCCAGGCCCACGCGCTGCGCGTGAACGATCATTCAACCGTGCTGCAGCAGCGCGCCGACGCCAAGGCCAACGGCGGCTTCATCACCAAGTCGCAGCAGCAGGCGCTGAACCAGCAGCTCAACGCGAACAGCAAGCAGATCGGCCACTGAACCTCGTCAAGGAAATGCGCGGGCATGGACGCCCCTGCGCGTGCGCTGAGCCTCAGCGCACGCGCGTCTCGTCGCCGGCCATGGTGGTGGTCCAGGTCTTGCCGTCGCTCGACTGCGCCACGTCGAAATGGATGTGGTCGCGCCCATGGAACACATTGGTGGTGCGGTAGCGCACGCCCTTGGGGTCGGGCTGGCTGAGATAGGTCCAGTGCTCGCCAGCGATCGCCAGCGTTCCGGGTGGCCCGAGCGCGGCTCCGTCGGGCAGCACGACCTGGTTGTGGTACTGGCCCGCCACGCGGTCGGGAATGAACACCACCAGCGCACCGGGCTTGCCGTTGATGGTCTGCTGGCAGACGAAGTAGCGCCCGGCCTGCGCGCAATCGTTGACCAGCCGGTCGGGCTTGCCGGCCGGCGCGGTAGCCTTGGTCACCTGCCATGCCCCGGCGTAGAGCCGCAGCGGCGCATAGGCGTCGCCCGCGGCCGCGGCATGGGCACACGCACACACGGCGGCGGTGACCAGCGTGCCGGGCCGGGCCATTTTCTGCATTTGCATCGCGATATCTCCCTTGCTGTCGATGAACTTGCCGGATGAAGCCGATGCCGCCTACAGGCCGATGCGCACGCCGGCACTGAGGGTGCCGGCCAGGCGTTGGCCCCGCGCCGTCTCACCGGCGGCATCGAGAAACCACGACCAGCGCCGGTTGACCTGCACCAACAGGTTCACGCCGACCAGACCAGTGCGGCGGACAAGGTTCTGCCCGCGCAGTTCGAACGTCGCCGTGGGCGCGCCGGTGAACGCGGCCGGGATGCCGGGGTTCGCGCCGGTCAGCGCGCGCTGGATCGCCGCATAGCCGGCCAGATAATCATCCCCGCCCAGCCAGTGGAAGGCGGCGCCGTAGCGCAGACCCGCCATGGCCTGCGTCAGGGTATGGTTGTTGCCACGGGCGGTGAGACCGAAGCCGCCCGCGGACGGCTCGGAAAAGCCGCCCTGCTGCAGCCGCAGGGCGGCGACATCCAGATACGGCGTCAGCGTGCCGCGGGTCAGCGGGAAGTCGCGCCCGGCTTCGAGCGTGGCCTGCTGCAGCGTATCCTCGCGCGCGCTGGCCAGCGCCGTCAGCGTATGGCCGAGCAGCAGCGAGCGGCGCACCTCGACCTGCAGGCTGGCACGCTGCAGGCGAGCGGCCAGATAGTCGCCGCCGGCAAGATGCAGACGGCCATACAGCGCCAGCATGGTGCTGCGCCCGTCGACGCGGCCGGTGAGGCCGTCGAAGCTGGCGTCGAGCTGGGTGTGGCCGAGCGCGATGCCGCCCGCGGCGTTGTGACCGAGGCGGCCATCGACGCCCAGCATGCCGCCACCCAGACGGTAGTCGGCACCGCTGTAGCCGCGCTCGGCCAGCGTGCCGCCGGCGCCGCTGGCCTGCGCCCAGGCGCCGGCATCGGCGTGCCGGGCGAGCTCGTCCATGCGGGCGGCAAGCGCGCGATCGTCGAGGCTGGCCTGCTGTACTTCGAGTGCGCGGCTGCTGCCATGGATTTCGCCGGAAAGGCTGCCCAGACTGACCAGGGCGGCCGGCGCGTCGGGCGCCGCCAGCAGCTGAGCCGCACCGCCCAGAAAGCCGCCGTGTCCCGGCGCGGCCTGCTGCGTCCACTGATCGGCCAGCAGGAAGGCGCCCTGCACATGCCGGGCGGTGGCCAGCAGCAGCGGCGTGACGTTGGGCAGCGCCGCGGCGGTCAGCGCCACATTGGTGCGGGCCAGGGTGGCGCTGACCGCGGTGGCGCTGTAGCTGAGCGTGCCGCTGTAGAACACGCCGCTGCCGAAGCTGAAATTGCCGAAGCTGCCGGCGATCGCCTGCGCGGTCAGCAGGGTCTCGGTGCTCTGCACGATATAGGTGCCGGGCGGCGCCAGCGCCAGCATGGTGCCGGCCAGCGTCGCGGTGCCACCGACGCGCAGCGGATCGCCCAGCGCAACCGCCGTGGTGCTGCCCGCCAGCGCGGTGTAGTTGCCGGCGATGCCGAGTCCGCTGGCCGCCATCGACGCCACGCCCTGCACGTTGCCCGCGTTGCTGACATTCGCGTTGATCATGCCGATGCCGTTGAGCGTGCCGCCTGCCTGCACTGCCACGTCGGAGGCCACGCTGCCGTTCACCGTCAGCGTGCCGCCGGCGACGGTCGCGCCGCCGGACCAGCTGCCGCGGCCGCTGAGGATCAAATTGCCCTGCCCTTGCAGCAGCAGACTGCCGCTGCCGTCGATGTCGTTGGCAAACGTGCTGCTGATGCCGGCGGGCAGAACCACGCTGAAGGCGCCGAAGGCGAACTGGGCCGGGCCCCTGACCGCCTTGCCGCCGTTCACCAGGCCCCAGCCGTACACCGCGTCCACCCCCGGCGCACCGAGATCGGTGGCGGTGGTCAGCAAAGTCTGCTGCACGTTGCTGGCGCTCATCCACGGAAATGCCTGCCACACCTGCGCGGCGATGCCGGTGACCGCCGGCGCGGCGAACGAGGTGCCGAAGCCGTAGCCGCCGAACTGGGTGCCCGGTATCGGCACGTAGTTGACCTCGCCGGGCGCCGCCAGGCACCACATCGCCGCCACCCCGCAGGCGTTGGAGGGGTCGGTCGGGCCGCCGTAGAGGCCGCCCGGTCTGCCGTTGCTGTCGATGGTGATGTTGACCACCGCCAGCCAGTTCGGCTGCAGGCTCGGGAAGACATACGGCAAGCCGGCCGGCGCCTCCGGTTGCGGCTGGCCGTCGTTGCCGGCCGAGAACACCTGCAGCGCGCCCTGCTGCGTCGGCGCCGAGAACTCCGCATAGATGGTCTGCGCATACGGATCGGCCGCGCCGCCGGTGAACATCGTGGTGATGTCGCCGGCCCCGAAGGACTCGTTGAACAGGCGCACGCCCTGCGCCAGCAGCGCGTTCAACGCCTGCTGCGCGAAAGCGTACTTGCAGTAGTTGGTGGCATCGCAGACCTGCCCGAAATACAGGCTCGCCTGGGTCGCCACGCCGCCGGGAAAACCCTGCGCCGGCACCGGCTGACCGCCCAGGATCTGCGCCACCACGCTGCCGTGACCGTAGACGTCGTTGGGCGCGCTGTTGCCGCCGGTGAGGTAACTGTGGAAGCCGCTGATGCGCCCCTGCATCGCGGCGTTGTTCGGGTCGACGCCGGAATCGAGCACGCCGATCTTCACCCCTGCGCCAGTGAAGCCCAGCTGCTGCGCCGCCTGGGCCCCGGTGGGAATCAGCTGGTTGTCCGCCTGGCTGTACGTCGGCGGTGACGGGGCGGCGGTGCAGGCGGCCGCACGTTCTGACCACCGCCACCGCCGGAGCAGGCAGCCAGCAGCGTCGCCAGCGCAAATGCGGCAGCGGCGCGACGCCCACTTCCTGAAATCCTGGCAGCCATGGCGCACCCCGCACGGCTCACATCCATCGCAGGCGGAGATTCTCCGCATTCTGCGGACGCCGCGTGTTCGTGCCCGAACCGCATGCGCTGGTCGCCAGTATGCACCCGGGAAGTGCCATCGACACCGGCAACGCAGCCAGGCTGCCTGCCCGACAAGCCATAAAAAAACCCGCCATGCTTGCGCCATGCGGGTCACGCGGTGGTGGGCCGTCCGGGATTCGAACCCGGGACCAATAGATTAAAAGTCTACTGCTTAGAGCTTATATTTCAATAGGTTAAGCGAGATTAATTTACGGAAACCACTCGAGTCTTAGCGCATTAAATCAATGGATTAGGATTCAATTTTACGGGGTGCTCTCCATACAATAGAGGCTCTTCGTGGAAACGTGTGGGTGAATAGCGCGAGGTGATCGCGGTGCAGCCCATAACACCTATGCCGAGTCGTTGTTCAGCACCGCCAAGTACCGACCGGAGTTTGCGGCCAAAGGCTTTGCCGACCTCGACGCGGCCCGCACCTGGGCAGCGGGCTTCGTGCAGTGATACAACGTCGATCATCGCCACAGCGGCATTCGCTACGCTGCCCCAGCTCAGCGTCACGCGGGCGATGATCACGCCATGCGCTCTACACCCAGGCGCGCGAACTCTCACCCGCAAGATGGTCCGGCCGCACCCGCAACTGGACGCCGATCGGCGCGCTCACCCTCAACCCCGAGCGCGACTCGGTCATCGCCACGCAGGTGGTGGCCGATAGGCAGCCCTTGGCTGTATGACAGAGACGACAACTACCTTGACACGCGCCGCAAGTGCGTATTCCGATCAAACCCGCCACCGATTCCGCTCTCAAACCGGCCACCCGAAATGCTCTCAAACCCGCCATCCATTTCGGATTCAAACCAGCCGTCGGAAAACTATCTGGCAGTCAGAGCTTCAGCTCAGAGTGTGAGCCGATGCGTTCGAGGCGCAGGATCAGCAGATCCTTGTTGCCTTTCCCTTTGTCGACCGGCTTCGCGTAGATCAGTACCAGATCAGGGCGTATGTGGATATCCCGTGCGTCGCACCAAATTCCCGCCAGCGCATGATCTTGATAGCGTTCAGGCAGCAGGCTGTCGTTTGCCAGAAGCGTGATCACCGCACGCAGGTCAGCATCGATCGTCTTTGCGTGGGAACCCTTGAGCTCGCGCTTGTAGTCAGTCTTGAACTGGGACGATCGCTTAATCGTCCGCATTCAGGTCCGCCATCAGTTCGTCAACGCTGTCGAAGCTCTTGCCGCCACCTTCCTGCAACTCCTTGATCGCGGCAAGCGTCTTGGGGCCTGGGCTCATAAAGTCCATGGGGTTCACATCACCCCGGGCAGCGGCAGCGACCGCCATATTGAGATAGCCACCCAAACTCAAGCCCATGGCATCGAGCGCGACCTCAGCTCGGCGACGAACATTCGGATCAAGCCGGACACTGAAGGGCGGCGAGGCTGATGCTGTGGAAGTGCGGCGCTGAACACCCATGTAAATCTCCTTGGATTGTCGTTTACGTATTACATAGTAGTACATCACGTGCCGTTTGCAAGCCGCTAGCAGCCTGTCGGGCTTGAGATCGGCGCAGCGCCCCTCTGCGCACCAAGCAGGCAAATCGCACCAACGGGGTGCGAAAACAGGGGCATCCGTCGCCACTTTCGCCGAAACGAACGGATTT
>JAJYSM010000013.1:16468-61479 GCA_021793575.1 Pseudomonadota bacterium | reverse complement strand
GCCGCCATCGCCCAAGCACGCTGCCGCGTGCAACCGAACCGCCTCTACCCCAGACCACCTCGACCCAAACCCCATCTCCACCTCGCGTACAAGCTGGCGTGCTGAGGCTTAAGTTGAGAGCATTGGCCCTGCAGTGGCCGCGGCGAGCGGATTATTTGCTGCCTTTGGCCACTGGCAATTGCGCTTCCTGCCACGCCAGCATGCCGCCGCCCAGTGTATGCACGCGGGTGAAGCCGGCCTTGACCAGCCGCTGCGCGGCCGTGCTGGCGGTCTGGCCGGAACGGCAGATCACCACCACCGGCAGTTCTTTGGCGTTGGCCAGGCTCTTGTTCTCCGGGTCGAACTGGCTCATCGCCACGTGGCGCGCGCCGGGGATGTGCGCCTTTTCGAAGGCGTCGCGCGGGGAGATGTCGATCAGCAACGGGCTCTCGCGGTTGATCAGCTGGGTCAGCCCGGCCGGGGTCAGCGCCTGGATCTTGCTGAACAGCTCCATCAGCTGCATGACGATCAGCGCCAGCAGCAGTATCACGAACAGGGCCGACAGGGCCAGATGATTGCCCACGAATTGGGGCAGCTTGTGCAGGACGTCGTTCATGCTGATTCCACAGGCGCGCGGTGCGCGCCGATCCGGGTAAACCGGTGATTATACGGGCAGCGCGCGGCCGGCAGGCGGGTGCGTGCGGGTCAGTGCTGGTTGAGCTTGGGCAGGCCGCTGGTGAGCCACCAGTGATGGTTCTTCTGGTCGTAATGCCAGGTCTGGTGGTCGGTGATGCTGCGCTCGGCCTGGGTATGCACGTTGATCACGCTGATCCGCGCGGTCTGCTGCACGTCGTAGTCGCCGGTCGGCACCGGACCGGCGCCGTCGTCGTATTCGCTCACCCGCACCTGCTTGTACAGCTCCATGTCGAGCCGGGTCAGCGGGTGTGCCGCGCGGATCTTCGGATCGATGAACTGCGCCGCGCTCTGGAAATCACCCCAGCGCAGCGTGCTGCCGTAGGCGCCGAGTGTGGTGGTGAGCGACTCGCTGCGCTGCTGGCTGGCGCAGCCAACGAGCAGCAGCATGGGCAGCAGGGCTAGGCTGAGAATACGGCGCATGGATGTCGCTCCCGGTTGAACGCCGCCCATTCTGCCTCAATCGGGCAATACCGGGTCAGCCGCGCCGCTTGGCGACGAAACGCGCCGCCAGCGTGGCTGCCGGCTGACCGTCGCCGCCGGGCACCACGCAGGCCACTTCGATGCGCGCGCGCCCGCGCGCGGCCAGCGTACGGAAGAAGGTCGCCCAGTCGGACTCGGCGGCGAGCCGCGACTCGCTGCGGAAATCCTGCCACAACGGCGCCAGGTAGTGCACCGTGGATTCGGCCACGAACACGTCGCACTGCTCGCCGCGCCGGCGCAGCGCCAGTTCCACCAGCGCCCAGCCGCTGAGCGTCATCAGGCTGACCAGGCTGCCGCCAAACGCGCAGCCCTTGTCGTTGACGTTCGGCGCCAGCGGCGCGCGCAGGCTGAGCAGGTCGTCGCCGTAGGCGTCCAGCTGCAGGTCCATCGCGTGCGCCAGCGGAATCTCCGCGCGGATGAAGTCGATCAGCTGCTGCGCGTGTTCCAGTGCATCGGGAGTCGTCACGGTGGTGGGTGGTCCGGGCTGGGGAGGGTCTCCCAGTGTAGGTCGGCCGCTACACTGGCGGCCATCGCAGCGAGCGGGGTGCGGCAGGTGCAGCGGCAAGCTCCAGTGGACAGTGACGGCCTGCGCGGCCGTAGCGTGGTGATCACCCGTCCGGCCGGCACCGCGGCGAGTCTCGCGCGGCAGGTGCGCCGGGCGGGCGGGGCGCCGCTGCTGCTGCCGGGACTGGCCCTGCGCGGGGCGCCCGATGCGGCTGCGGCACGCGCGCAGCTGCAGGTTGCGCTGGGCGACGACATGCTGATCTTCAGCAGCCCAGCGGCGGTGCGCTTCGCCGCGGCGCTGGCGCCGCTGCAGACCGCGGCCGCGGTGTGGGCGATCGGCCAGGCCACCGCGCGGGCGCTGCGGCGGCATGGCATCGCGCAGCCGCACACGCCCGCCCGGCAGGACAGCGAGGGCCTGCTCGACGAACCGGCATGGCGCGATCTGCGCGGCTGCCGCGTGGCCCTGATCGGCGCGCCCGGTGGCCGCGGCGTGCTGCGCGACCAGCTCATGGCGCGCGGCGCGCAGTGGCGCGAGCTGCACGTGTATCGACGCGCCGCCGCGCGACTGGATCGGCGCCACCTCGAGGCGCTGCGGCAGCTGCCGGCGTCGGCGCTGGTGCTGCTGTCCAGTGCGCAGGCGCTGGAGCAGCTGTGCCGGCAGCTGCCGCCGCCGGCGCGCACGCGGCTGCTGGCGGCGACCGCGGTGGTCAGCAGCGAGCGGCTGGCGGCGGCGGCGCGCGCGGCCGGCTTCGCGCGCATTGTGCCGGCCGCCTCCGCGCTGTCGGCCGATCTGCTCGACGCGGCGATCCGCGCGGCCTGAGCGGCTTCACATCGGCGCGCTACGAACGCGGCCGGAGGGGCTGCTAGCATGCGCGCATGAGCAACGTCGACCACTCCAGCGAGTCCGCCGCGCCCGGGGGCGCACGTCCACCCGCCGAGGCCCGGCCGATCCGCGACGGCCGCGCGCCGCGCGGCGGCCTGCTGGCCCTGACCCTGCTGCTGTCGCTGCTGGCCGTGGCCGGCTGCGCTTGGCTGGGCTGGCGTCAGTGGCAGCAGGCGCAGGGCAGCGTCGGCGACCGACGGGGTCTCGCCGTGATGCAGCAGCGCGTCGCCGCGCTGGAAACTACCCTGGCCGGCGTCAGCGGCGAGCGCAGCAGCCTCAGCCAGCGGCTGAACGATGCAGCGCAGGTCAACCGCTCGTTGCGCGAGGAGCTGCTGGGCCAGGCCGAGCGCATGCGCAACCTCGAGCAGGCGGTGGCCAAGCTCGCCGAAAACAGCCTGTCCAGCCATGACGCGATGCTGCTGGATGAGACCGAATCGCTGTTGCGCATGGGCGACGAACGCTACGTGCTGTTCCACGACGCGCAGGGCGCGGCGGCCGCCTATGCGTTGGCCGATCAGACGCTGGCGGCGGTCAGCGACGTCGCCTTCAGCGGCGTGCGCCAGACCATCGAGGCCGCCCACCAGGCGCTGCTGCGCAGCCAGCCGGCCAGCCAGACCGAGGCCCTGCAGCAGCTGACCGAACTGCGCGGCGCGCTGGTCGCGCTGCCGCTGAAGCCGCTGGATCAGCCGACTGCCGGCGGCGCGGCCGATGCGTGGTCGCGCATTCGCCGCGCGCTGGCCGGCGTGATCAGCGTGCAGCGCGACAGCGGCGCGCCGTTGGCCGTCGCCGATGCGCGCTTCGCGCGCGAGCTGACCGCGCTGGATCTGGCGCAGGCGCAGGCGGCGCTGCTGGCGCATGACGCCACGTCATACGCCGCCGCCCTGCAGCGGGCGCAGGCCAGCCTGGCAAGCCAGTTTGATTCGCACGCGGCGGCGGTGCAACAGGCGCGCGCCGCGCTGCATCAGCTGGCCGCGGCGCTGCCCGTCGATGCGGCGGTGCCGCTGGGCGCGGCGCTTGCGGAATTGCGCAACCTGCGCATGGTGCATGCGCTCAGTGCCAACCCCGCGCCCGCCGCGCCAACCGGCACGAAGGTAAGGCCATGAGGGTCTGGCGCTGGCTGCTGCTGCTGGTGATCGCCGCCGCGCTGGCCGCGTTCGGCTGGCACTGGGTGGCGCTCGATCCGGGCTACGTGCTGGTGCGCATGCGCGGCTGGCGCGTGCAGACCACGGTGGTGTTCGCGGCGTTTGCGCTGCTGCTGGGGTGGGCGCTGCTCGGCATGCTGTGGCGCCTGCTGCGCTGGCCGTTCGGCGCGCTGTCGCGGCGCCATCGGCGGGTCAGCCAGCAGCGCATGGGCGATGGCCTGATCGCCCTGATCGAGGGCCGCCACGGCGATGCCGAGCGCGATCTCGGCCGCGCATCGCGGCTGGACAGCCTGCGCGGGCCGGCCCTGCTGCTTTCGGCTGAGGCGGCGGCGCGCCGCGGCGAGCACACCCGCGCGCTGGAAGCGCTGAACCAGGCGGCCCAGTCGGTGCCGCAGGCTGCCCGCGTGCTGCGTGCCCGCCTGCTGCGCCGCGACGGCAAGCCGGCCGAGGCGCTGGCGCTGCTGGCCGCCGAGGCCGACAAGGGCATCCTCAGTCCCGGCGGCTGGCGCGAGCTGGCGCTGGCGGCGCTGGCCTGTGGCGACATCCGGCGCGCCCGCGAGGCGCTCGATCCGCTGCAGAAAAGCGGATCGCTCGGCAGCCGCGCTTACGCCGCGCTGGCCGCGAAAGTGCTGGTGGCCGCGATCGACGCTGCCGCCGACGGCGCCAGCCTCAACGCGCTGTGGTCGCAGCTGCCGAAGGCGCCGCGCCGGGTGGCCAGCGTGATCGACGCGTATGCGCGCCGTGCGGCCGGCTTCGGCCTGATCCTGCCGGCGATGGACGAGCTGGAGTCGGCGCTGCGCCGCGAGTGGTCGCCGCTGCTGATCGAAACGTACGGCACGCTCGGCAGCGACGACATCGAGGCGCGCCTGCGCCGCGCCGAAGGCTGGCTCGACGCACACCCGAACGACGCCACGCTGCTGCTCACGCTGGGCCGCATGTGCGTGCGACTCAAATTGTGGGGCAAGGCGCAGGCCTTTCTCGAACGCTCGCTCGCGTTGCGACCCGGTGCGGCCGCGTGGGAGGCGCTCGGCGACAGCCTGGCCGGCGCGGACCATGCGCCGCAGGCACTGCGCTGCTACCGCAACGCGCTGGCGCTGGCACGCGGCGAGGCAGTGCAGGCGCTGCCGCCGGGCGCCATCGGCCGCACGCTCGACACGCGCCCGATCGCGATCGAGGATCGTGACCAGCACGGCGTGCCGCGGCTGCGCGAGTAGGCCTGGCGCCCGCCGCGCCGGCTCGCTCAGGCCACCGAGATCGCCCACGCGATGGTGCCCGCGTTGACCGCGGTCAGCGTCAGCGCGATCAGGAAGATGGTGTCGGCGATGCGCTCCAGCCGGTGATTGCGGCGCAGGCTGCGGCCGCGCAGCGCCCAGTACGACAGCAGGCAGGACACCAGGTACAGCATCGCATCCACCGCCAGCATGTCATCCACGTAGAGATCCGCCTTGCGCAGCGAGATCACCACCCGGATGATCCCGATCACCGTGAGGCAGACGCCGACCATCCCCGCCGACGCGGTGAAGATGTGCACGCAGATGTCGTCGTCGAGCCGGTTGCGCAGCGGGTCGGGGTGGTTCATGGGTGGCAGGCTGAAGACGAGGGTGCGACCTCTGACCGCATGATTCATGGCAGGTTGCACGGGTGACTGCAGGGTGTTCAGCCGCTGTCGGTATGCGGAGGCGGCTACAGCGGCGTGAGGTTGGCATACGCGGCCACCAGCCACTTGCTGCCGGCGGCCGCGAAGTTCACCTGCAGCCGCGTGTGCGCGCCGCTGCCTTCGGCGCTGACCACCACGCCCTCGCCGAAGCTGGGATGGCTGACGTGCTGGCCGAGCTTCACCGGCAGCTCCTCCTGCAGCGACGTTGCGGCTGCATCGCCGAAGCGCCCCGCGTAGAGCGGGCGGCTGACCTGCACGCGCGGGCGCACCTCGTCGATCAGTTCGGCCGGCATCTCGCCGAGGAAGCGCGAGGGCCGCGCCAGCATCTCGCTGCCGTGCATGCGGCGCGATTCGGCGTGGGTGACGAACAGCCTGTCACGCGCGCGAGTGATGCCGACGTAGGCCAGCCGGCGCTCCTCCTCCAGCCGACCCTCGTCGTCGACCGAGCGCTGGCTGGGAAACAGGCCCTCCTCCATGCCGACCAGGAACACCACCGGAAACTCCAGCCCCTTGGCCGAGTGCAGCGTCATCAGCTGCACGCAGTCGTCCCACGCCTCGCCCTGGTTCTCGCCCGCTTCCAGCGTGGCATGCGAGAGGAACGCCGACAGCTCGCTCAGGCCGGCCTCGATGTCGTCGGGCGTGAGTTCGAAGCGGCTGGCCACGTTGACCAGTTCGTCCAGGTTCTCGACGCGCGCCTCGCCGTTGCCGCGGCTGTCCTTTTCGTAGTGGTCGCGCAGGCCGGTGTGGGTGATCGCGTGGTCAATCTGTTCGGCGAGGGTGAGGTCGGCGCTGAAAGTGCGCGCCATCTCGTCTATCAGCGCCAGGAATGCCTTCAGAGCATTCTTCGCGCGGCCGGCCAGTTCGCTGGCGCAGGCCAGTTCGGTGAGCGCGGCCTGCCACATCGACACGTTCTCGCCGCGCGCGCGGCGGCGCAGCGCGTCCAGCGTGCGCTCGCCGATGCCGCGCGTGGGGGTGTTCACCGCGCGCTCGAACGCCGCATCGTCGTGCCGGTTGGCGGTGAGCCGCAGGTAGGCCAGCGCGTCCTTGACCTCGGCGCGCTCGAAGAAGCGCTGGCCGCCGTAGACGCGATACGGAATGTCGCGCTGGATCAGCTGCTCCTCGAAGTTGCGCGACTGCGCATTGGAGCGGTACAGGATGGCGCAGTCTTTCGCGCTGCCGCGCTCGCGGATGTGCTCGCGGATGCGCTCGACCACGAAGCGCGCCTCGTCCTGCTCGTTGTAGGCGGCGTACAGCGCGATGCGTTCACCGTTGTCGCCGGTAGTCCACAGCTGCTTGCCGAGGCGGCCGCCGTTGCGCGCGATGACGCTGTTGGCGGCCTGGAGGATGGTCGAGGTGGAGCGGTAGTTCTGCTCCAGCTTGATTGTTTTCGCGCCGGGGAAGTCGCGCAGGAACTGCTGCACGTTCTCCACCTTGGCGCCGCGCCAGCCGTAGATCGCCTGATCGTCGTCGCCGACCACGAACACTTGCCCGGAGTTTCCCGCGAGCACGCGGATCCACGCGTACTGCAGCGTGTTGGTGTCCTGGAATTCGTCGATCAGCAGGTAGCGCCAGCGCTGCTGGTAGTGCTCCAGCACGGCCGGGTTCTTCAGCCACAGCTCGTGTGCGCGCAGCAGCAGTTCGGCGAAGTCGACCAGCCCGGCGCGACGGCAGGCGTCCTCGTAGGCCTGGTAGATCTGCACGAAGCTGCGCGTGACCGGATGGTTGCCGTGCTCGATGCCGTCCGGCCGCTTGCCCTCGTCCTTCCACTGGTTGATCTGCCAGCTGGCCTGGCGCGGCGGGTACTTGGCGTCGTCCAGGCCCAGCCCGGCGACCACCCGTTTGACCAGCCGCAGCTGGTCGTCGGCGTCGAGGATCTGGAAGGTTTCCGGCAGCCCTGCCTCGCGCCAGTGCCGCCGCAGCAGCCGATGCGCGATGCCATGGAAGGTGCCCACGGTAAGGCCCTGGGTGCCACCGGGGATCAGCGCCTCCAGCCGCGCGCGCATCTCGCCGGCGGCCTTGTTGGTGAAGGTGACCGCGAGCACGGCCCACGGCGGCACCCGCTCGACCTGTGTCAGCCAGCCGATGCGATGGGTGAGCACGCGGGTCTTGCCCGAGCCGGCGCCGGCCAGCACCAGGTAATGCCCCGGTGCGGCGGCCACGGCTTCGCGCTGCGCGTCATTGAGCGGGTCGATCAGGTGCGAGACATCCATCCTGACGATTGTAGCGGGCGGCTGCGAAAAACCGCCGCGTATTGCGGTGGCCTTCGCTGCGCCGGAACAACTCAGCGCTTGTTGGCGATGCCGCCCACCAGCAGCAGGCCGCCGATCACGATGCCGGCAATGCCGAGCCATCCCGGCACGCTCTTGTCGTGCGTGGCGGTGAGCTTGGCCGAGCCGAGCTGCACCACGGTATCGGTCTGCTTGTAGCTGGCGTGGCCCGCCACCACCCAGATGCCGGCGATCAGCAAGATGATGCCGGCAATGATCAGTCCTGCGCGCATGGAAACTCCCCGTCGTGAGTGTGCGGCGAGTATCCCGCCATCGGCGTGCAGAAAAGGTACAGAGGCTTCCATGCCGCATAAAAAAGCCCCGAAGGCTAGGGGGAGCCTTCGGGGCAGGGTGGACGCAAGGACCCAGGGGAGAGGTTTGCGTCCGGTTGGCGGCTCAGGGAGGTGAGTCCGCCGGGGGGATGCCATTGCGTGCATCCGATAACTTAGAGCGCCGCCTGGTGGAAAAAGTTTCCGCGTCCGGCGAAATAGTTACGGTCGATTCATGCGATGAAAATTTAACCTGCAAGCGGTTGTTGCATATGAGGGCGACAGCGCCGCGCCGAGGAGCAACTCAATGCGCCTCGTCCCAATTGGCGCCCACCCCGACATCGACCAGCAGCGGCACGGCGAGTTCCGCCGCGCCGACCATGCGCTCGATCACCGCGGCGCGCACTGCCTCGACCGCGTCCGCGCGCACCTCGAACACCAGTTCGTCGTGCACCTGCATCAGCATGTGCACGTCGTCGCGCGCGCTGATCCAGTCGGCCACCGTGATCATCGCGCGCTTGATGATGTCGGCCGCGCTGCCCTGCATCGGCGCGTTCACGGCGGCGCGCTCGGCGCCCTGGCGCAGGCCCTGGTTGCGCGAGGTGAGGTTCTCCAGATACAGCCGGCGGCCGAAGATCGTCTCCACGTAGCCGTCGCGGTGCGCCTGCTCGCGGGTGGCCTCCATGAAGGCGCGCACGCCGGGGTAGCGGGCGAAGTAGCGCGCCATGTAGTCGCCGGCCTCGCCGCGGTCGACGCCGAGCTGACGCGCCAGGCCGAATGCGCTCATGCCGTACATCAGGCCGAAGTTGATCGCCTTGGCGGCGCGGCGCTGGTTGCTGCTGACGTCCTCCGGCGCCAGGCCGAACACTTCCGCTGCGGTGGCGCGGTGCACGTCACCGCCCTCGTGGAACGCCTTCAGCAGGCCTGCATCGCCGGACAGGTGCGCCATGATGCGCAGCTCGATCTGCGAATAGTCCGCCGCCAGCACTTTCCATCCCGGCGGCGCGATGAACGCCTGGCGGATGCGCCGGCCCTCCTCGGTGCGCACCGGGATGTTCTGCAGGTTCGGTTCGGAGGAGGAGATCCGTCCGGTCGCCACCGAGCCCTGGTGATAGCTGGTGTGCACGCGGCCGGTGCGCGGGTTGACGATGCCGGACAGCTTGTCGGTATAGGTGGAGCGCAGCTTGGCCAGACCGCGGTAGTCGAGGATCAGCCGCGGCAGCGCGTGCGCATCGGCGATCGCCTCCAGCGCCTCCTCGTTGGTGGAGGGCTGGCCGGTCGGCGTTTTCATTTTGGCCTGCAGGCCGAGTTCGTCGAACAGCACCGCCTGCAGCTGCTTGGGCGAATCGAGGTTGAACTCGTGCCCGGCGAGTACATATGACTGCTGCTGCAGTTCCAGCATGCGCTTGCCCAGCTGCTGGCTCTGCCGGCGCAGTTCGTCGCCGTCGATCAGCACGCCGCGCCGCTCCATCGCCGCCAGCACTGGCACCAGCGGGATCTCGATGTCCTCGTAGACGCCACGCAGCCTGGGCACACTCTGCAGCAGCGGCCACAGCGCGTGATGCAGGCGCAGGGTGATGTCGGCGTCCTCGGCGGCATAGCGGCAGGCGCTATCCAGGTCCACCTGCGAGAACGAGATCTGCTTCGCGCCCTTGCCGGCCACCTGCGCGTACTTGATCGTCTCGTAGCCGAGATATTTCTGCGCCAGCGAGTCCATGTCGTGGCGCGTGGCGGTGGCGTTCCACACATAGGACTCGAGCATCGAGTCGTGCTTCAGCCCCTGCACGGCGATGCCGTAGTGCGAGAGCACGTTGATGTCGTATTTCGCATGCTGGCCGAGCTTGGGCCGCGCCGGATCCTCGAACAGCGGCTTCAGCGCGGCCAGCACGCGGGCGCGATCGAGCTGTTGCGGCGCACCCGGGTAGTCGTGCGCCAGCGGGATGTAGCAGGCGTGGCCCGGCACCACCGCGAAGCTGAGGCCGACGATGTCTGCGCGCATCGCGTCGATGCTGGTGGTTTCGCTGTCGAACGCGATCAACTCGGCGATGCGCAGTTTTTCCAGCCACGCGTCGAGCTGCGGCTGGGTGGTAATCAGCTCGTACTCGCCGGCCGCTGCATGAGTGGGAGCGACTTCAGTCGCGATGCTCCTGTTCGGATGCTGCATCAAGGCAAAGGCATCGCGACTGAAGTCGCTCCCACCGTCGGCACCGCCGGCGGCCTCATCCAGCTCCTTCAGCGCAGCCTTGAATCCGTATCGGCTGTACAGTTCGCGCAGCTGCGCGGTGTCGGCCGGGCGCTGGGCCAGTTCGGCGGGGCCGACATCCAGCGGCACGTCGGTCTTGATCGTCACCAGCGCGCGCGACAGCGGCAACTGCGGCAGCGCGGCGCGCAGGCTCTCGCCGATCTTGCCGGCGATCTTGCCGGCGTTGGCGATCACCTCATCCAGGGTGTGGAACTCAGCCAGCCACTTGGCGGCGGTCTTCGGGCCGCACTTGGGCACGCCCGGCACATTGTCGACGCTGTCGCCGGTGAGCGCGAGGAAGTCGATGATCTGCTCCGGCCGCACGCCGAATTTCTCCAGCACGCCGGCGCTGTCCAGCACCGTATTGGTCATGGTGTTGATCAGGGTGATATGGCTGCCCACCAGCTGCGCCAGATCCTTGTCGCCGGTGGAGATCAGCACCTCGATGCCGAGCGCCTGCGCCTGCCGTGCCAGCGTACCGATCACATCGTCGGCCTCGACCCCGGCCACGCGCAGGATCGGAAAGCCCAGCGCGCCGACGATCGCCAGCATCGGCTCGACCTGCGCGCGCAGGTCGTCCGGCATCGGCGGGCGATGGGCCTTGTACTTCTCGTACAGCGCATCGCGGAAGGTCGGGCCGGAGGCATCGCTGACGAACGCCAGATACTCCGGTTTCGCCTTCAGCGTGGCGCGCAGCATGTTGACCACGCCGAACAGCGCGCCGGTCGGCTCGCCCTGCGCGTTGCTCAGCGGCGGCAGCGCATGAAACGCGCGGTACAGGTACGACGAGCCGTCGATCAGGATGAGTTTGGGCATGCCGCATTCTCGCATGCGTGCGCCGGCCGACGCGCTTCACGGGAGGCCAGCGGATGCGCTGTTATGCTTTGACACCCGACCGAGGTTGCCGCCCATGAAAATCGCCGCCTTGCTGGCCGCCGCCAGCCTCCTGCTCGCCGCCGGCGCCATCGCGCAGTCCGCGCCGCCGAGCGGCAACGTCCCGCCACCACCGGGCATCAACGATCCGGGCGTGCAGCCGGTGGCGCCCGCCCCGGCCAGCGCCGCGCCGTCCCCCGCGCCGGCGCATCCGTCAGCCATGTCGCGGCGCCTGCCGTCGATGCAGGACCACTCCGGCGCGGGCAAGCACATGACGCTGCCGCAGGTCAGCGTGCATCGGGAAGGCCCGAACGAGGTGCAGGAATATCGCCGCAGCGGCATGGTGTACATGGTGGTGGTGACGCCCAAGGGCGGCATTCCGCAAACCTACATGGTCGATCCGGACGGCACGCGCCACCTGCAGCCGGGCCAGCCGCCGGTGCAGCCGGTGATGTACAAGGTGCTGGAATGGGGCAAGAGCAAGCCGGCCGCGGCGGCCTCCAGCGCCACGCCGCCGGCTGACAACGGCCACTGAGGCAGCACGCTGAAGGATTTCCAGCGCCGCGCGCCGTGACGGCGCCGGAACGATAGCGAGGGGAGGGCGGCTCGATGCAACTGCGTGACAGCTGGCTGCTGTTTGCCCTGGGTTCGGCGCTGTTCGCCGCGCTCACTGCGCTGTTTGGCAAGCTGGGCGTGGTCGGGATCAATTCCAACCTGGCCACCTTCATCCGCACCGTGGTGATCCTGCTGGTCACCGCCGGCATCCTCAGCCTGCGCCAGGAGTGGGTCAGGCCGACCGGTCTGCCGTTCCACAGCTGGCTGTTTCTGGTGCTGTCAGGCATCGCCACCGGACTGTCGTGGCTGTGCTACTACCGCGCGCTGCAGCTCGGCCCGATCAGCAAGGTGGCGCCGATCGACAAGCTCAGCGTGGCGCTGGTGATCGTGCTGGGGCTGGTGTTTCTCGGCGAGCGCCCGAGCCTGCCGCTGCTGATCGGCGGCGCGCTGATTGTGACCGGCGCGATGGTGATCGCGCTGTTCTGAGGCGCGGTGGCGTGCTTGCCTGATTTATTTCCACCACTTTCAGTGGCGGAAATGCCGCATCCCGGTGAACACCATTGCGATGTCGTGCTCGTCGGCGGCGGCGATCACCTCGGCATCGCGCATCGAGCCGCCGGGCTGGATCACCGCGCGGATGCCGGCGGCGGCGGCGGCGTCGATGCCGTCGCGGAACGGGAAGAACGCATCCGACGCCATCACCGAGCCACGCACGTCGAGCTTCTCGTCGGCGGCCTTGATGCCAGCGATGCGCGCGCTGTACACGCGGCTCATCTGGCCGGCGCCGATGCCGATTGTCTGGCGATCGCGGGCGTAGACGATGGCATTGGACTTGACGAACTTGGCCACCTTCCAGGCGAAGATGAGGTCATGCACCTCGGCCTCGGTTGGCGCGCGGCGGGTGACGATCTTCAGCTCATCCGCGCCGACCATGCCGGTATCGGCGGTCTGGATCAGCAAGCCCGAACCGACTCGTTTGGAATGCATGCCCGGTTGCGCGTCGGTCAGCTTGCCGTTCGTCGGCAGCGGAATCTCCAGCACGCGCACGTTGCCTTTTTTCGCGAACGCCTTCAGCGCGTCGTCGGCATACGCCGGTGCCAGCACCACCTCGACGAACTGCCGCTCGACGATGGCGCGTGCGGTGGTGCCGTCCAGTTCGCGGTTGAACGCGATGATGCCGCCGAAGGCCGAGGTGGGGTCGGTCTGCCACGCCAGGTCGTAGGCGCGGCCGATGCCGTCCAGGCTCACCGCCACGCCGCAAGGATTGGCGTGCTTGACGATCACGCAGGCCGGCTTGCTGAAGCTGCGCACGCATTCCCACGCGGCGTCGGCGTCGGCGATGTTGTTGAACGACAGCTCCTTGCCCTGCAGCTGGCGGAAGGTCGCCAGCGTGCCGGGCGCCGGATGCAGGTCGCGGTAGAACGCGGCCTGCTGATGCGGGTTCTCGCCGTAGCGCAGATCCATCAGCTTCACGAAGCGACTGTTGACCTGCGCCGGGAAGGCGGCGTGGCCGGTGATCGCGTCCTGCGTCTGGTTGAGTTCGAGACCGGACAGATAGTCGCTGATCGCGCCGTCGTAGCTGGCGACGCGGTTGAACGCGGCCACCGCGAGCCGGAAGCGCGTGGCGCGGGTGAGGCCGCCGTGCGCCTCGATCTCGGCCAAGGCATCCGCGTATTGTTCGGGCGCGGTGAGCACGCCGACGTCGCTCCAGTTCTTGGCGGCCGAGCGCAGCATCGCCGGGCCGCCGATGTCGATGTTCTCGATCGCCTGCGCCAGCGTGCAGTCCGCCTTGGCCACGGTCTGCTCGAACGGATAGAGGTTCAGCACCAGCAGGTCGATCGGCGCGATGCCGAGTTCGGCCATCACGGCGTCGTCGGTACCGCGCCGGCCGAGCAGGCCGCCGTGGACCTTCGGGTGCAGCGTCTTGACGCGGCCGTCCATGATCTCGGGAAAGCCGGTGACGTCGCTGACCTCGATCACCGCGATGCCGGCCTCGCGCAGCGCCTTCGCGCTGCCGCCGGTGGACAGCAGCTGCACGCCGGCGGCGCTCAGCCGCCGCCCAAGCTCGATCAATCCGCTCTTGTCGGAGACGCTGAGCAAGGCGCGACGAATCGGTGTGATGGCAGGTGCGGACATGAGGGCTTCCAGGGCAGCAAGCCGTCCATTGTAGCCGAGCCGGTGGTCAGCCGCAGCGCCAGGGGCTGATTCGGGGTAGAGTTTTGGACGGCCAAACGCAAAGCGGCCGGGTGCTCGACCGTTACAGCAGGCCGTGCGTTGCCAGCTTCTTGCGCAGGGTGGCGCGGTTGATGCCCAGCGCACTGGCGGCGCGGCTCTGGTTGCCGTTGTGGAAGGCCAGCACCTCGCGCAGCAGCGGGATCTCCACCTCGCGCAGCACCAGCGCATGCAGGCCCTCGGCGCACTCGGTATCGCCGATGTCGGCCAGATAGCGGCGCACGGTGCGACTGACGCACTCGCTCAGCGCACTCTGACCGCTACCGACAGGCGACGCGCTGGCCTGCGAGCCGAAACTCTGCGCCGAGATCGGTTTTGTGGCCTCGGCTGCAGGCACTCTGACGGCGTTCACGAGCATGTCCCCTCAGGTGCGAAGCGGTGGCTGCATGGGCCACTGCATATGGTTATGGCGATGGGCGCAGATCACGGTGCGCATCGTGCAGCGCATGCCGGGCACGCGCGAACGGTGGATTCTACCCGCGTGTCGGGTGAAATTTAAGTGCTATTCGAACTCGAACTCGAAGGCGACAGCCTTGTCACCGGGGTCTTCGACCTCCAGCAGCAACACCGTGGTGGCACCGGGCGCCAGGCCGCGTCGCAAGATGCTGCGGTCGTCCAGGTATTCGCGCGGCCGCAACCGGCGCATCGCCAGGCGCTGGCCTTGCGCGTCGGACAGGGTGATCGTGAGCACCGGGTAGGGCTGCGTGAAGGCGGCATCGTTGCGCACGCTGGCGCTGATCATCAGCGCGCCGGGCACGCTGGGATGCGCCTGCACGTTGCTGGCCAGCAGATGCAACTGGGCCGGCGCGGCGATCAGCGGCAGCTGGCATCCGAGCACCGCGCAGGTGCTGCGCAGCCACCCGCCCACCGTGGCATCGCGGATCAGCACGCCGCGTTCGGCCCAGGCCAGCTGACCAGTCAGCAGCAATGTCAGTACCGCGCAAACGATGACCCACGGCCAGCGCCGCTCGCCGGCGTGCTGGCGTGGCTGGCGCTCGCGCGAGCGCCCGCTGCGTCGTGGTGACGGCGCGCGGGCAAACCGCGGGGAAAACGCGAGTTGCGAGAAGTCCTCAGCTACAACCGCAGCTGCCGCAACTGCGGTCGCCGGCTCCGGATTGACCACGGCAACTGGATCCGGCCGCGGCCGATACACCACCAGGTCAATGCACGGCGGTTCGAGTGCGGGTTCGTTCACCGCCAGCTCGCGGAACGGCTCCGGCGGCAGCTGCGCGGTGAGCGTGGCGATGCTGTCGAAACTGGCTCCGCAGTGGCCGCAGATCACATGGCCGTGGGCCTGCGCCAGGGTATGCGCATCCAGCGAAAAGACCGACAGGCATTCGGGGCATTGGGTATACATGCAGGCCGCTTTGATCGGTATCGGGCAAGCTTAGCAGGCTGAGGAAAGGCGACCGACGCGGCGGCCGCTCCGGCGCATCCTGCGCCCGCGGCACTGGCACATCCTTGTGCATCGGCCGCTCCGGCGCATCCTGCGCCCGCGGCACTGGCGCATCCATGCGCGTCGTCAGGTGCGGCGGCGGCCGCTGATCCGCACCCAGCCCTCGCGGCTGGCCACCTGCAGCTGGTCGAACCATGCGGCGTAGCGCAGCAGCAGTTCGTCCTGCTGACCCGCCAGGATGCCGGAGATCGCAAATGGCGCGCCCGGCTTGGCGGCCGCGGCGAACGTGGGCGCCAGTTCGCCGAGCGGGCCGGCGAGAATGTTGGCGACGAACACGTCGCTGCCTTCCGTGACGAAATCCTCCGGCAGATACAGCGCAAGCCGCTCGGCCACGCCGTTGCGTGCGGCGTTGTCGGCCGACGCGGTGAGCGCCTGCGGGTCGTTGTCCACGCCGATGGCATGGGCCGCACCGAGTTTCAGCGCGGCGATCGCCAGGACGCCGGAGCCGCAGCCGAAGTCGGTCAGCGTCCTGCCGGCCAGATCGAGTCCGTCCAGCCATTCCAGGCACAGCGCGGTGGTCGGATGCGTGCCGCTGCCGAAGGCGAGGCCGGGATCGAGCCTGACGGTCACCAGATCCTGATCCTGCGGCGGCTCGATATTCCACGGATAGATCCACAGCCGCCGGCCGAACGGCATCGGCTGGTACTGGTCCATCCACGCGCGCACCCAGTCCTGGTCGGCGACTTCGCGGAACAGCAGCTGGTCGGGCTGCAGCCACGGCAGCAGTTCGCCCAGCGCCTCGGCGAGGCCGCGGTGGTCGGTGTGCTCATCGAACAGCGCATTCAGCGTGATCGTCGGCCACAGCGGCAGCTCGCCCACGCCCGGCTCGAAGATCGCCTGCTCGTCCGGCGTCTCCGCGTCGGCATCGCGCAGCGTGATCGACAGTGCGCCGAGATCCTCCAGCGCGGTTTCCACGCGGGGCTGCTGCTCGATGCGGACGACGAGGGAGAGTTCGAGCCAGGGCATGCGTTGACCGTAAAGTTGAAGAGCGCGTGGTTGGCGGGACATCCTGTCGAGTGGGAGCGACTTCAGTCGCGATGCTCCTGCACTCAGGCTGCATCAAAGCAAAGGCATCGCGACTGAAGTCGCTCCCACGGTCGAGGTTGCGCCAGGGCGACCGGGTTTATGTGCCCGCGGCCGGGTGTTCCTTCTGCTCCGCCATCCGCTTTTCCAGATAGTGGATGTTCTGGCCGCCGTGCTGGAAGCCGGCGTCGGCCATGATCCGCTGCTGCAGCGGGATGTTGCACTTGACGCCCTCGATCACCGTCTCGGCCAGCGCCAGCCGCATGCGCGCAATCGCGGTGGCGCGGTCGGGGCCGTGCACGATCAGCTTGCCGATCATCGAATCGTAGTTTGGTGGGATCTTGTAGCCGTCGTACAGATGCGTATCGACGCGCACGCCGGGGCCGCCGGGTGCCTCGAAGCGCTTCACCGTGCCCGGCGAGGGCATGAAGGTATCCGGGTCCTCGGCGTTGATGCGGCACTCGATCGCGTGGCCGTTGATCTGGATGTCGTCCTGGCGGATCGACAGTCGCTCGCCGCCGGCGATCAGCAGCTGCTCGCGCACCAGGTCGACGCCGGTGATCAGTTCGGTCACCGGATGCTCGACCTGGATGCGCGTGTTCATCTCGATGAAGTAGAAATGGCCGTTCTCGAACAGGAACTCGAACGTGCCGGCGCCGCGGTAGCCGATGCGCAGGCAGGCATCAACGCAGACCTTGCCGATCTGTGCGCGCTGTTCCGGCGTGATGCCCGGTGCGGGCGCCTCCTCCACCACTTTCTGATGGCGGCGCTGCATCGAGCAGTCGCGCTCGCCCAGATGGATCGCATTGCCCTGGCCGTCGGCCAGCACCTGGATCTCCACGTGGCGCGGATTCTCCAGGAACTTCTCCATGTAGACCTGCTCGTTGCCGAACGCGGCCTTGGCCTCGGCCTTGGTCATGGTGATCGCGTTGCCCAGATGCGCCTCGGTGCGCACCACACGCATGCCGCGGCCGCCGCCGCCGCCGGAGGCCTTGATGATCACCGGGTAGCCGATCTCGCGGGCGATCCGGATGCTGGCGTCCACGTCGTCATCCAGCGGGCCGCCGGAGCCGGGCACGCACGGCACGCCGGCGGCCTGCATGGCGCGGATCGCCTCCACCTTGTCGCCCATCAGGCGGATCACCGCGGGAGTGGGCCCGATGAAGATGAAGCCGGACTGCTCCACCTGCTCGGCGAAATCCGCGCGCTCCGACAGAAAGCCGTAGCCCGGGTGGATCGCCTGGGCGTCGGTGATCTCGGCCGCCGCGATGATGCGCGGGATGTTGAGATAGCTGTCGGTGGACGGCCCGGGGCCGATGCATACCGATTCATCGGCAAGACCGACGTGCTTCAGGTTGCGATCCACGGTGGAGTGCACCGCCACTGTCTTGATACCCAGACTGTGGCAGGCGCGCAGCACGCGCAGGGCGATTTCGCCGCGATTGGCGATGACGACTTTCTCTAGCATGGGCATGGTGGTGGTGGCTCAGGCGATCACGAACATCGGTTCGTCGAATTCCACCGGCTGGCCGTTCTCGACCAGGATGGCCTGCACGGTGCCGGCCACGTCGGCCTCGATCTGGTTGAACATCTTCATCGCCTCGATGATGCCCAGCGTCTCGCCGGCCTGCACCTGCTGGCCGACCTTGACGAAGGCGGGCGTGCCCGGCGTGGCGGACGCGTAGAAGGTGCCGACCATCGGCGCCTTCACCACGTGGCCGGCGGGCAGCGCGTCGGCGGCTGGCGTCTCGCTGGCTGCGGCTGCGGCAGGTGCCGGAACGGCCACCGGTGCCGCAGCCACCGCGGCGGGCGCGAGCGCCGCCGGTGCGGTGCTGCGGGGCACGCGCGACAGACGCACCACTTCCTCGCCCTCCTTGATCTCCAGTTCGGCGAGGTTGGATTCCTCCAGCAGGTCGATCAGTTTCTTGATTTTGCGCAAATCCATCGGATCAGCCTTTGGTCAGTCACGCCACCGGGAGGTGGCCGGGATGGGAAGAGGTGCGGTTCAGGGCGCCGCGTTCGTGGCGGTCTGCAGCCGGCGCATCGCCGCGTCCAGCGCCAGCACGTAGCTGTCGCCGCCGAAGCCGCAGATCACGCCGATCGCGATGTCGGACAGGTAGGAATGCCGGCGGAACGGCTCGCGCGCATGCACGTTGGACAGGTGCACCTCGATGAACGGGATCGCCACTGCCGCCAGCGCGTCGCGCAGCGCGATGCTGGTGTGGGTGAACGCGCCGGGGTTGAACAGGATGATCGCGGTGAGGTCGTCGCGCGCCTGCTGGATGCGCCCGATCAACTCGTGCTCGGCGTTGGACTGGAACCAGCCCAGCTCGTGCCCGGCGGCCTGCGCCTGTGCGGCCAGCTGCTGGTTGATCTCGGCCAGGGTCTGCCGGCCGTAGATGTCCGGCTCGCGCGCGCCCAGCAGATTGAGGTTGGGCCCGTGCAGGACCAGGATCTTCGCCACGCTGCACCCCGCGTCTCTCCGGTGATTCCGGAAACCCGGCGCAGTGTGCACGCAGCCGGGAATGTTGTCCAGTTCAGCGCAGTTCGGCGATGTTTGGCGGAGAAGCGCCGAAATGCCGTGCGGCAGCGTATGTCGGCGCCGCGCTCAGGGCGCGCGACGAGGCGCCAGCCACTGTGCGATCTGCGCCGCGCTGAGGGCGCCGGCGTGGGTGGCCAGGATGCGTCCCTCGGCATCGACCAGCACGCTGTAGGGCAGCACCTCGCGCGCATCGCCGAGCAGCAGCGAGGTGCTCGGCGCTGCGAGCCGGCCGAGCAGTACCGGATAGCCCGGCGGGTGGGCTGCCACGAAGGCGCGCACGCGGGCCGGCTCGTCCATCGCGATGCCGACGATCATCGGCGCCGAACCGGAACCGCCGAAGCGCGCCTGCGCCCGGCTCAGTGCGGGCATTTCATCGAGGCACGGGCCGCACCAGCTGGCCCAGAAATTCAGCAGCACGCGGTGGCCGCGATAGTCGCTCAGCCGGTGCATCCGGCCGTCGAGATCGGCCAGGCTGATGGCGGGCAGCGGCTGGCCGAGCCAGGCCGCGTCGGCCGGCGGCGGCTGCGCCTGGCGGTGTTCCACATAGCCGCCGGTGGCGGCCGCCAGCACCGCCAGCGCCAGGATCAGCCAGTTGCTGCGGGTCATGGGCTAGTGCGCCGCCGCGGTCAGTGCTTTTTCGACCAGCGCCGCGGTCAGTACGGTGGAAAGCTGCCGGCCGGGGCCGCCGTGTTTCGGAAACACCACGTACAGCGGCACGCCGGGCGTGCGATATTCCTGCAGGAACGCGCTGATGGTCGGGTCGGCGTTGGTCCAGTCGCCTTTCATGTAGACCGCGCCGGTACGCTTGAGCAGGTCGCGAAACGCCGGCGTGTTCAGCACGGTGTGCTCGTTGGCCTTGCAGGTGACGCACCAGTCGGCGCCGATGTCGACAAACACCGGAATGTCGGCGGCGCGCAGCTCGGCCAGCTTCTGCGGACTGTAGGCGACCACCCCCGCCACGCGGGCGATGCCGCGCTGCGGCGGCGGCACCTGGGCCAGCAGGTAGACCGGCAGCAGCGTCAGCAGCGCCAGCACCAGCACCCACGCGCGGCTGAAGGGACCGCGCTGGCGGCTGCGCTCGAACCACCAAAGCGTCATCGCCAGCAGCACCGCCGCCACCAGCAGCAGGCCCACCGCGTCGGCGCCGCGCTGGTTGGCCAGCACCCACGCCAGCCACGCCGCGGTCAGATACATCGGGAACGCCAGCGCCTGCTTCAGCGTCTCCATCCAGCGGCCCGGCCGCGGCAGCAGGCGCGCCAGCGCGGGCACAAAGCCTACAGCCAGAAACGGCAGCGCCAGCCCGACGCCCAGCGTCAGGAACACCAGCAGCGCCGACAGCATCGGCGCGGCAAACGCATAGGCCAGCGCGCTGCCCATGAAGGGTGCGGTGCACGGGCTGGCCACCACCACCGCCAGCACGCCGGTGAAGAAATCGCCGGCCGGCCCGGAGCGCGTCGCGAGCCCGGCGCCGGTGTTGCCCAGCGTGGCGCCGAACTGCACCACGCCGGACATCGACAGCCCCACCGCCAGCATCACCAGAGCCAACACGCCCACCACCAGCGGCTGCTGCAGCTGGGTGCCCCAGCCCAGCGCATGGCCGGCGGCGCGCAGGGCGAGGATGCCCAGCCCCAGCGCGGCGAAGCTGGCCAGCACGCCGGCGGTGTAGAACAGCGCATGCCGCCGCGCGGCCGCCGGGCCGCCGCCGCTTTCCAGCACGCCGACCGCCTTGATCGACAGCACCGGCAGCACGCACGGCATCAGGTTGAGAATCAGGCCGCCGCCCAGCGCCAGCAGCAGGGCTGCGAACAGACTCACCTGCAGCGGCGCCGGCGGGCTGTCGGCAGGCGGCGTTTGCACGGCCGGCATGCTGGCGGGGGACGCGCTGCTGCCATCCAGCGCGATCGTCAGCGTGCGATGCATCAACGGATAGCACACGCCGCCGTTCTGGCAGCCCAGGAAGCTTGCCAGCACGGTCAGCTGGTGGCGTCCGGCCAGATCGCCCACCACCGTCACCGGCAGTTCGAGTTGGTCGAAATACACGGTGACGTCGCCGTACTGGCCGTCGTGATGAACCACGCCCGCCGGCCACTCCGGCTGCAGCGTCAGCCCGGCGGCGTCCTGCAGCTGCAGGGTGATCTTGTCGCGATACAGGTAGTAGCCCTTGGGCATCGTCCAGCGCAGCAGCAGCTGATGCGGCGAACGGGCCAGCGCGTCCAGCCGGAACGCCTGCTCCGGCGGCAGCGCCGCCGCTGGGGTGCCGCTGGCTGGCTGGCCCAGCGCGCTCAGCGCGGCGCCGAGCGCGCCGGCACCGCGAGCCGGTGCGGCGGTTGCCGGCACGCTGGCGGGGGCGCCGGCGGGCAGCGGCAGGTCCAGCTGCTCGGTGTGCGGCGGATAGCAGATCTTCGGGTCGACCTCATGGCAGCCCTGGAACTGCACGCTCAGCTGCAGCCGCCGGGTGCCGGCGGCCACGGTGTAGGGCAGCGTGGCATCCACCGCGTTGTGGTAGGTCTCCACGTCGCCCAGGTATTCGTCGTGATGCTTTTCGCCAGCGGGAAGCTGCGCGACACCCAGCGTCACGCCGGCGCCGCCCTTGAACTGCATGCGGCCGCGATACAGGTAGTAATGCGGCGCAATCGCCCAGTGCAGCTTGAGCAGGCCAGGCGTGGAGGCGTCGGCACTGAGCCGGTAGGCCTGCGTCACCGCCAGCAGGGTGTCGGTGCCCTGCGCGAAGCCGGGCTGCGCCCCCAGCGACAGGCTCAGCAGCACCAGCAGGGCGGCGGCAAACCGGCCAGGGAGTTTCGATCGCATCGACATTCCGTCACGGCAGTGACCCGCGCCTGTCGCGGGTGGAGCGGCATTATAGCCCAGCGGGTTGCGCCTGCGGCGCGGCGTGCGACCTTGTGACGGTGGGTCGATTGGGGCCGGTCGCCGATGCCGATGGTCGAACCGATGGTCGCAGCCGCTCTTGAAACCTGGCCGCACTCACCCAATAAGTGGTGAGGTCGCCGGTTCGAGCCTCTTGCAAGGAATTCTTGCGCGGCTAAAATTGGCACTCGTCGACCTTGAGTGCTAGCAACAGCGCCGATCCCGGTCCTCAAAGCCTTGTCCCACCTCACTTCACAGCTGGAGCCACCCATGAGCACACTGCGTCCGTTGCATGATCGCGTCATCGTCAAGCGCCTGGAAGAGGAGCGCGTCTCCGCCGGCGGCATCGTCATCCCCGACAGCGCCACCGAAAAGCCCACTCGCGGCAAGGTCGTCGCCGCCGGTACCGGCCTCATCATGAGCGACGGCAAGGTGCGCCCGATGTCGCTGAAGGCCGGCGACACGGTGCTGTTCGGCAAGTACGCCGGCCAGGAAATCAAGATCGACGGCGAGGATCTGGTGTTCCTGAAGGAAGACGACATCGTGGCTGTAATCGAGGGCTGATTGCCTTGATTGGTGAGCGCGTGGAGCAAAGCGCGCACGCCAGTCGCCTTCGGCTCCTTCTGGAACAATCCTGCGGAATTTTCCGTACCTATTCAAAATTTTTGAGGCAAAAATTTTATGACCGCTAAAGAAGTACGTTTCGGCGAAGACGCCCGCGCCCGCATGCTCAAGGGCGTCAACACCCTGGCCAACGCGGTCAAGGTGACCCTCGGCCCGAAGGGTCGCAATGTCGTGCTCGAGAAGAGCTTCGGCGCTCCCACGATCACCAAGGACGGCGTCTCCGTCGCCAAGGAGATCGAGCTGGCCGACAAATACGAGAACCTCGGCGCGCAGATTGTGAAGGAAGCTGCTTCCAAGACCTCCGACGTGGCCGGTGACGGCACCACCACCGCCACCGTGCTGGCGCAGGCATTCATCCAGGAAGGCCTCAAGGCGGTGGCCGCCGGCATGAACCCGATGGACCTGAAGCGCGGCATCGACAAGGCCGTCGCGGCCGCCGTCGGCGAGCTGAAGAAGCTGTCCAACCCGACCGCGAACGACAAGGAAATCGCCCAGGTCGGCACGATCTCGGCCAACTCCGACACCAACATCGGCGACATCATCGCCACCGCGATGAAGAAAGTCGGCAAGGAAGGCGTGATCACGGTCGAGGAAGGTTCCGGCCTGGAGAACGAGCTGGACGTGGTCGAGGGCATGCAGTTCGACCGCGGCTACCTGTCGCCGTACTTCATCAACAACCAGCAGAGCCAGCAGGTCGAGCTGGACGACCCGTACATCCTGATCCACGACAAGAAAGTGTCGAACGTGCGCGAGCTGTTGCCGGTGCTGGAAGCCGTCGCCAAGGCCGGCAAGCCGCTGCTGATCGTGGCCGAGGAAGTGGAAGGCGAGGCGCTCGCCACGCTGGTGGTCAACACCATCCGCGGCATCGTCAAGGTCGCCGCAGTGAAGGCGCCGGGCTTCGGTGACCGCCGCAAGGCGATCCTGGAAGACATCGCGATCCTCACCAACGGCCAGGTGATTTCCGAGGAAGTCGGGCTGTCGCTGGAGAAGGCCACGATCGCCGATCTGGGTCGTGCCAAGCGCATCGTGATCACCAAGGAAAACACCACCATCATCGACGGTGCCGGCGAAGCGGAGAAGATCCAGTCGCGCATCAGCCAGGTGAAGGCGCAGATCGAGGAGACTTCTTCGGACTACGACAAGGAGAAGCTGCAGGAGCGCGTGGCCAAGCTGGCCGGTGGCGTGGCGGTGATCAAGGTCGGTGCCGGCACCGAGATCGAGATGAAGGAAAAGAAGGCCCGCGTCGAAGACGCGCTGCACGCCACGCGTGCCGCCGTCGAAGAGGGCGTGGTACCGGGCGGCGGTGTTGCGCTGATCCGCGCACTGAAGGCGGTCGAGGGCCTGAAGGGTGACAACACCGATCAGGATCTGGGCATCGCGATCACCCGCCGCGCGCTGGAATCGCCGCTGCGCGCGATCGTGGCCAATGCCGGCGAAGAGCCGTCGGTTATCGTCCAGCGCGTCAAGGAAGGCACCGGCAACTTCGGCTACAACGCCGCTACCGGCGTGTTCGGCGACATGGTCGAGATGGGCATCCTGGATCCGACCAAGGTGACGCGTACGGCCCTGCAGCACGCCGCGTCGGTCGCCGGTCTGGCGATCACCACCGAGGCGATCATTGCCGAACTGCCGAAGAAGGACGACGGCCACGGTCACGGCGGTGGTCAGGGCGGTGGCGGCATGGGTGGCATGGGCGGTATGGACTTCTGAGTCCAGGCCATACCGCAGCAATGAAGAAAGCCCCGCCATCGTGCGGGGCTTTTTCTATGCAGGCATGCGCGGGGGCCGGACATGCGGCGAGCCGCTGTTGGCCTGCGTCAGCGTTCGGCCTGGTGGGCCGGTACCACAGGTGCTGGCGCAATCGTCGGCGTGCGTGGCGGCAGCGCCGCACCGCGGTCGAGGCCGGCGGCGGGCGGGTCGGGTTTCGCCAGCAATGGGTCGAGCTTGCCGTTCATGCGCAGCTGTTCGATGGCGGCCACCGCACGATCCATGTGCTGCTGTCGGCTGCCTTCGGCCGGTGGCGGTGCGCCGGGGGCGGCGGTGAGTGCCGCCAGCGGCGCGCCGACCAGTTCGATCAGCGCGAAATAGGCGTCGTCGCGGATGCCGGCCTGCGCCAGCAGCTTGCCGGGCAGCAGCCACGCCGCAGTCTCCTCGCGTACCGGCGCGGCCTTGTCGGCGTGCGGATCGACCAGCAGCCAGACGCCGGCCTGGCTCAGCATGTCCTTGCCATCGACGAAGCCGGCGATACGGTAGCTGTCGCTCAGTCCAGGCAGGTGATCGCCGTAGAACAGCACCAGGCTGGGCCGCGCGCGGGCGGCCAGTGCGGCCACCAGCCGGCCCAGCTCGGCGTCGGCGTGGCCGAGGTGATAGAGGTAATTCTGCAGCTCCAGCTTGTCCTTGCCGGTGATGCCAGCCGGTACCGCGATGGCGTCGCGCTCGGCGGCACGGGCGGGCTCGACGTCGTACGGGCCGTGCGCCTCGATGCTGATGGCGAAGATGAATTGGGGCGGCCCGGCATGCGTCAGCTGCGCCAGGATCTCGTCGGTCATCGCGCTGTCGGCCATGTACTTGCCGTCCATCGCGGCGTCGGCCGGGAACGACGACTGCGACACGAAGCGGTCGAAACCGAGCGCCTTGAATGCGGTCGTGCGGTTCCAGAACGCCGGGTCGTTGCCGTGCACTGCGATCGTCTCGTAGCCGTGCTGCTTCAGCACGCGCACCAGGCTCGGCACCGTCTTGTGGTTCATCTGCAGATAGGGAAACTGCAGGTCGTCGAAATAGTGCAGTGACAGGCCGGTGAGTACCTCGAACTCGGTGCGGATGGTGCCGCCGCCGAAGGTGGGCACGTGCAGCGGGCCGCTGCTGCCGTGCGCGGCGAGCCGCTGCAGGTTGGGCGTGAAGTCGCTGCGCTCGTAGCCGCGCAGGATGCGCGGATCGAAGAACGATTCGCTCTGCACCACCACGATGTCCGGCAGCACGCGTGGCGCCGGCGCCTGCATGGCCTGGCGCAGCGCCGGCGCGGACTGCGCGATCAGGCGGCTGGCCGCAGCGCGGTCGGGCTTCGGCTTGGCGCGGCCGTACTGCAGATGAAACATCATCAGCGAGCTGATCAGCCCCGCGTGGTTGCTGGTGGCGGCGGCCGACCACGGCTCCAGCCACAGCACGCGGGCGTTGTAGAGCGTGCCCCACGCGGGCATGCCGACCAGCAGGCTGAGCAACCCGGCGGTGAGCGCGCCGCCGGCCAGCCAGCGCTTGCCGCGCGGCTGGCGCGAAAACAGCGGCGGCTCGTAGCGCCACATCGCCAGTACCAGCAGCACCGCGGTCAGCAGCGCGAGGTAAGGCCACGGGCTGTGCGGCAGGTAGCCGGCCAGCAGGTGCGCACCGCCCCGGCGCAGCTGGCCCACCATGCGGAAATCGGCCGGCAACAGTGGCGTGCCGAGGTTGGCCAGCTTGAGAAAATTGATGGCGTACAGCAGCCCCTGCAGCAGAAACGCCAGCCCGAACGAGAGCAGCAGGCGCCGGCTCAGCACCAGCAGCACGCCGGCCAGCAGCAGGCCCGGCCCCGCATTGGCCAGCGGGAAGCGCGGCTGGTCGAACAGCCGCCACGGCATCACCCCGGCGCCGCCGTCGAGCATGCCGGTAAGTAGCACGAAGGCCAGCGCCAGCAGCGCCACCAGCGCAGTGCGCCGCAGCAGCAGGCGCCGGCGCTCGGTGCGGCTTGGGCAATTCAGCGGCATCGCGGTCCTGTGGCAGCAGTCATGGCAGCAGCAGTCATGGAGGTGGACGCTGAAATGTAATCAAGTCCAGATGAACCCGAGGTGGGCGTCGCCCGGCAAGTCTCGGGCCTGGACATGGCCAGTTCAACGCGCCGGCGTGGCGGCGGTGCACCGCGCGGGGCACTGCAGGACAACGGCGCGCGCGCCGTGCGGCACAATGCGGCGATGGCTGCCCATGAATCCCCCGCGCTGCGCGCGATGATCGACGACCGCTACGCCGACCTGGTCGCCCGCTGCCGCGACGCCGGCGTACCGCTGCACGACGACGCCGGCGTGGCCGAGCGCATCCGGCGCACCCTGCTGGCCAGCGATTTCGCGTTCGAGGTGTGGAGCCGCCAGCCGCAGCTGCTGTCGCCGCAGGGGCTGGAGCGGCTGCGCGCGGGCAGTGACGCCAGTGCGCGCATCGACGCCCTGAAACTGCCGGACGACGAAGCGACCTGCATGCAGGCGCTGCGCCGCTTCCGTCATGCCGAGGCGCTGCGGCTGGTGTTTCGCGATGTCAACGGGCTGGACGAGCTGCCGGAGATCCTGTCCGCCACCAGCGTGCTGTACGAGGCGCTGCTCGGCGTCGCGCTGGACTGGGCCGAGCGCGCGCTGGCCGCACGTTACGGCCACAGCCGCGATCCCGAGGGCCGGCTGCAGCGGCTGCTGGTGATCGGCTTCGGCAAGCTCGGCGGCAGCGAGCTGAACTTCTCGTCGGACATCGACCTGGTGCTGGCCTATCCGCACAGCGGCCACAGCGACGGCGCGCGCGGGCTGGACAACAGCGAGTATTTCATCCGGCTCGGGCGCCAGCTGGTGCGCCTGCTGCATGAGCCGACCATGGATGGCATCTGCGCCCGCGTCGACCTGCGCCTGCGCCCGTTCGGCAACGCCGGTCGGCTGGCGCTGTCGTTCGCCGCGATGGAGCAGTACTACCAGAGCGAGGGGCGCGACTGGGAGCGCTACGCCTGGATCAAGGCGCGTCCGGTGGCCGGCGACCGGCATGCCGGCAAGCAGCTGCAGGAGCTGCTGCGGCCGTTCGTGTACCGCAAGTACCTCGACTACACCGCGTTCGCCGGTCTGCGCGAAATGAAGGGGCTGATCGATGCGGAAGTCGCGCGCAAGGATCTGGCCGACAACCTCAAGCTCGGCCCCGGCGGCATCCGCGAGATCGAGTTCATCGTGCAGCTGACCCAGCTGATCCGCGGCGGCCGCGAGCCCAGCCTGCGCGTGCGCGGGCTGCTGCCCGCGCTGGTGGCCTGCGAGGCGCGCGGACACATCGACGGCGCGCGCGCGCGCATGCTGCGCGCGGCCTACGTGCTGCTGCGGCAGGTGGAGAACCGCGTGCAGATGCTGCGCGACGCGCAGACCCATGACATCCCCGACGATGCGCTGAGCCGCGAGCGCATCGCGCTCAGCCTGGACTACCGCGACTGGGACACGCTGGCCGCGGCGCTGGCCGCCCATCGCGCCATCGTCAGCGAGGAGTTCGCCGCCGTGCTGATGCCGCAGGGTGGCCGCGCGGCCAGCGTGCCGCCGGCTGACCGCGTGCTGTGGCAGCACGCCTGCGCTGAATCGCTGGACGCCGCCATGCTGGAAGCCGCCGGCTTCGTGCCGGGCGCCGAGCTGGCCGAGGCGCTGCTGAAGCTGCCGCAGTCGGTGCCGGTGCGGGCGATGTCGGCGCGCTCGCGCGAGCGGCTGGATCACCTGATGCCGCAGCTGTTTGCCTCGGCGCGGGTGAGCGCCGCGCCGGTGCCGTGCCTGCTGCGGCTCTCGCGGCTGATGCAGGCGGTGGCGCGGCGCTCGTCCTATCTGGCGCTGCTGGAAGAACAGCCGACCGCACGCAAGCGGCTGGCGCGGGTGTTCGGCGACAGCGCGTTTCTGGCCGAGCGCGTGATCGCGCAGCCGCTGCTGCTGGACGACGTGCTCGATCCGCGCATCGACCAGTTGCCGTTCAAGCGCGCCGACATCACCGCCGAGCTCGCCCGCGTGCTGACCACGCTGGAGGAGCGCGAGGCCGAAGCGGAGCTCGAACGGATCAATGAGTTCAAGGCCTCCACCGCGTTCCGGCTCGGGCTGGCCTTCAACGATGGCCGCGCCGATGCGGTCGCCACCGCGCGCCGGCTGGCTGCGCTCGCTAAGTCGGTGGTGATGGCGGTGACCGCGCTGGCCGAGCGCGAGCTGATCGCGCAACACGGACGGCTGCCCGGCAGCGGCTCGGGCTTCAGCGTGCTCGGCTACGGCAGCCTCGGCGGCGAGGAGCTGGGCTTCGCCTCCGACCTGGATCTGGTGTTCGTCTACGACAGCCGCCGCGCGCAGCTGCTGAGCGACGGCGCACGCCCGCTGGAAGGCGCCCGCTGGTATCAGCGGCTGGCCCAGCGGGTGATGAACTGGCTCACCGTGCTGACCCGCGGCGGGCGCCTGTACGAAGTCGACACGCGGCTGCGGCCGGACGGCTCGAAGGGTTTGCTGGTGAGTAGCATGGACGCCTTCGAGGCGTACCAGCGCGGCCGCGCGTGGACCTGGGAGCACCAGGCGCTGCTGCGCGCGCGCCCGGTGGCCGGTGATGCGGCGCTCAATGCCGAGCTGGTCGCGGTGCGCCGCGCGATCCTGGCGGTGCAGCGCGAGCGCGCGGCGGTGCTGGCCGAGGTCGGCAGCATGCGCCGGCGCTGGCGCGCCGAGCGCGACCGCTCCGACGCGCGCCGGTTCGATCTGAAGCAGGGCCACGGTGGCCTGCTCGATATCGAGTTTGCGCTGCAGGGGCTGGTGCTGGCCGCTGCCGGTGACCACCCCGAGCTGCTCGGCGTCACCGCGAATGTCGCGCTGATCGAGGCCTGCCGCGTGCACGGTCTGCTGGACGCCGATCAGGCCGCGATCCTCACCGTGGCGCACGCCGACCTGCTGCGCCGCGCGCTCGCCTGCACGCTCGACCTGCGCTCGCGCATTGCGCCGCGCGACGCCGAACTGGAACAGCTCAGCCTGGGCGTGCGCGCGGTCACCGCCGCGCTGGGTTTCGCCTTCGGCGGCTAATCGCCGCGGCGCGCCTGCTGCGCCTGCATCCGCGCCAGCACGGCGCTGGCGATCGCGGCGGTTTCGCGCAGCGGCGGCTGGGTGGCCGCGGTGCGGGCGTCGAGCTCGTGCAGCAGTCCGCGCTCGCGCAGCGCCTGATGAAAGCGGGCGATCCGCGGCGGCAGCGGCGCATTGACGAAGGTGTGCACCGGGCAACCCACGGCGCAGGCTTCGCTGAGCATGTTCACCGAATCGGGCGTGACCACCAGCCGGTCAGCCCAGCCGAGCACGCCGGGGTAGGGATTGCGGCCGTCGTCGCGTCCGGCCCAGAGCAGGTGCGGCGTGTGGGCGAGCGCCTCGCGCAGGATTTCCATCACGGCTGTCGGGGTGCGGCGCGAGGCGATCGCCAGCAGGCTGCCGCCCTCGGCGCGCTGGCGGGCCAGCAGCCGCGCGGCGAGCTGCGCGGCATAGCTGGCGTCCATCGGGATGCCCCGGCGCGCGCCGCCGAGCAGCACGCCAACCCGCGGCTGCGGCAGCTCGGCCAGCGCCGGGCAGGCGTCGCGGCCGTCGGCCAGCCACGCCTCGTCGACCGAATGCAGCGAGCCGATCGGCTGCAGCACGTTGGCGCCCACCACGCGGTCGTGCTGGGGGGCGATCACGCTGTCCCACAGCGCCGGGTCGAGGCGCGGATCGAGAATCTGCACGGTGTGGCAGTCGCCCCCTGACAGCCGGCGCAGCAGCCGCGTGAACAGCGACGCGGCGCGGCCGCAGCCGATCGCCAGCGCCGGCCACGGCGGCGCGAACAGCGGGCGCTGGGCGACCGGCAGTGCCAGCCGGCCGCCCAGGCTGAGCCGTGGCGCCAGCCACGACCACGGCGCGCGTGGCTCCAGCACCAGGTGGCGCATCGGCATCTGCATGCGCCCCGCCAGCGCCAGCGCCTGGCGCTGGTTGCCGGCGGCGGCATCGGTGATCACCCAGCATTCGCCGGGTTGCCTCAGCATGGGCGTCGGCGGCGCGTGATTGTTTCGCCAATGAACACAGTACGTTCCCCGTAGCCTCGATCTGCCGCTGCGCACCCACCTATACACTGGCACGCTTGAGCGCCATTGTCGGCGCGTCGATGCCGCAGAGGAATACCCATGAACGAGTTGCTTTCCGAGTCCGCCCTCGACCAGCTGTTCCGCCACGCCCGCACGTTCAACGCGTGGCTGCCCCGAGATGTCAGCGACGAGCAGCTGCACCAGCTCTACAACCTGGCCAAGTTCGGCCCGACCAGCGCCAACGCCTCGCCGATGCGGGTGGTGTTCGTGAAGTCGAAGCAGGCCAAGGCCAGGCTGGAGCCGTTCCTGTCCGAGGGCAACCGGGCCAAGACGATGGAGGCGCCGGTGACCGCGATCATCGCCACCGATCACGAGTTCTATGAGCAGTTGCCGAGGCTGTTTCCGCACGCCGATGCGCGCAGCTGGTTCGTGGGCAACCAGCCGATGATCGACGCCACCGCCTTTCGCAACGGCACCCTGCAGGGCGCCTATGTGCTGCTGGCCGCCCGTGCGATCGGACTGGACTGCGGTCCGATGTCCGGCTTCGACCAGGCCGGCGTGGACGCCGCCTTTTTCGCGGGCACCGCGGTGAAGTCGAATTTCCTGATCAACCTCGGTTACGGCGATGCCAGCCGCAACCTGTTTCCACGCAGCCCGCGGCTTGCCTTCGACGAAGCCTGCACGATCGCCTGAATCCATCCCCTGCCATTCCTTTCACGGAGCCATGTCCATGCGCGCATTCAAACATCTCGCACTGGCCGTCCTGTTCGCCAGCGCCGGTCTCATCCATGCCGGCGCCGCCCAGGCCGCCCCGGTGACCTATCGGCTCGACCCTGACCACACGATGGTGTTGTTCAGCTGGAACCACTTCGGCTTCTCCAACCCCACCGCCGACCTCGGCCTGGGCCAGGGCACGCTGGTGTTCGACCAGCAGCATCCGGCCAACTCCAGCGTGGACGTGACCCTGCCGCTGACCCTGCTGGACACGCACGTGCCGGCGCTGGACAAGCATCTGAAGGAGGCCGACTTCTTCGACGCCGACAAATACCCCGCGGTGACCTTCAAGAGCACCAGGGTGCAGCCGCTGGCCGGCCACAAGTTCAAGGTCACCGGCGAGCTGACCGTGCATGGCGTGACCAGGCCGGTGGTGCTGGACGCCACGCTCAACAAGGTCGGCATCAACCCGATGACCAAGGCGCAGTCGATCGGCTTCGATGCCACGGCTACCCTGAAGCGCTCGGAGTTCGGCATCGGTGCCTACGTGCCGATGGTCAGCGACCTGATCACGATCCACATCACCACCGAAGGCTCGGTGCCGAAGGCCGACGCGGCCAAGTAGGCACTGCGAAGGGCACCAAAAACGCGCCGTTGCCGGCGCGTTTTTGGTGGGTGAACGCTGGCCTCAGTTCGATTTCACGCCGGCATCCTTCATCGATTCCAGTTTGGCCAGATCGACGCTGGCGACGGCCTGCTTGAGCTGGTCGATGTTGTCGGCATGGCCGTTCGCCTTGACCGTGAAGCGCTGGCCGAGCACCACGCTGTATTCGCCATATCCGGACCGGGTGTCCCACTGTTCGTGGATCATGCGACCGTCGGCGGTATAGGTTTTTTCATAGCCATGGTCGGTCTGCTTCTCCTCCTCCGGCGCCATCGCGGCCGCCATCGCCACGAAGCCCTTCGCGCCGCCGGTATCGGTCACTTCCAGCGAGATCTGCTGGCGACCACCATTGCTGTATTCCGCGGTGGCATCGGAGACTTGCATGCCCATCGCGTTGTTGCGCTGGGCGGAGATGCTGGTGCGCTTGAGGCTGCCCAGGCTTTCCGGCAGAAAGGTCTTGATCTGATCGGGAGCCAGCGCCTCGACGCTGCCGTTGGTGCCCGATACCGCACCCATCATCTTGCCCATCGCGGCGGATTGCGCCTTGGTGTCACCGGACCGCTGCGCGGCTTCCAACTCCTTGCTGGCCTGTTCGGCCCGCTGGCCGATGGCGGCAAGCTTGCCAAGCGCGCTGTTGCCATCCACCGTGACCGCGTTGCCACTGTCGCTGCTGATCGGCAAGGCACCGATCGCGGCGCCACCGAGCACCGCGGTGCCGATCACGCCGGCCACGATCAAGCCGATGATCCAGCTCAGCACGATGGCGATCACGATGCTCACCGCGGTGTAGCCGCCAGCCTTGTCCGGCGGACACTTCATGGTGTGCGGCAGACCCAGGTACAGCAGGTAGATGCTGTAGATGCCACCGGCGATCACCACCAGCATGCCCAGCCACGGCACGATCACCGCCATGCCGGCGATCCAGCTGGCGGTCCACGCATAGGCAACCGTCTTGAGCGACTGCACCATGTCCTTCTGGCCGCCGAAGGTCGGTGCCAGCGCATGGATGATCAGCGCCATCACGTAGACCAGTACCAGCGACAGCACGTATTGCAGCACCATGCCCGTAATGCCGCTGCCGATCGGCGCGCGCACGGTCACGCCGAGGAAGCTGGAGCCGATCAGGGTGCTCTTGATGAAGCGGCCGATGACCGGCAGCGCGGCGATGATGGCGATATAGCCGGCATACAGGCCGCCCACCGTGGCCGGCTCGGCCGCAGCGATCGGCCATTCGGTCTTGGGCGTGGTCAGGATCGCCCTGACGCGTTCGATGATTTTTGCGGAATCCATGGTCTGCTCCCGTAGACGGTTGCCCCGGTGCATGACGCCGGGCTGAGGATGAAATGTCTGCCCCGTGACCGAGCCCGCGCAAATCCCGACGGGCTGATGCCGTGGTCGAAATTCCGACTGCCTTCCGCCCCCCCCGACGGAAGCTCGCAGCCTGCTACCATCGGGAGCCATCTGTCCAGTCTGGAGTCTGCCGATGTCGCATTCCCTTTCCGCGGCCGTGCCGCTGGTGCCGGCCAATGCCGAAAATCGTTATGAAGTGACGCGCGCCGACCTCCCGCTGTCGTGCCCGATGCCCGGCATGGCACTGTGGAATTCACACCCGAAGGTCTATCTGCCGATCGTCGATGACGGCGGCGAGTCAACCTGCGCCTACTGCGGCGCGCGTTACGTGCTGCGCAACTGACCCTTTACCGTCAATAATGTGAACTGCGGCACTGTTTTTGCTTGCCAGCAGTGATGAAAGCCACCAGTCCCGAGCTCATGTCCAGCATTGTTGCGCCCGCCAAGCTGTTGACGGTGGTTCAACTGATCCCTGCGCTGAACTCGGGCGGCGCGGAGCGCTCGGTGCTGGAAATCGCCCGTGCGCTGGTGCAGGCCGGCCACCGTTCGGTGGTGATCTCGGCCGGTGGGCGGCTGGTCGACCAGCTGCAGGCGGAGGGCAGCGAGCATGTGCCGCTCGACCTCGGGCGAAAATCGCTGCGCACGCTGGCTCGGCTCGGGGCCTTGCGGCGGGTGCTGCGCGAACTCCAGCCCGACATCGTGCACGCCCGTTCACGGCTGCCGGGGTGGCTGGGCTGGTGGGCGGTGAAGGGGATGACGCCGCGGCCACATTTCGTCACCACTGTGCATGGGCTCAATTCGCCCGGGCGCTACAGCGCGATTCTGCTGCGCGGCGAGCGGGTGATTGCGGTTTCGCAGACCATGCGCGATTACGCCCTCAGCCATTACCCCTGGCTGGAGCCGGCCCGCGTGCGGGTGATTCCGCGCGGCATCGACCCGGCCGCGTTTCCCTATGGCCACCGGCCCGACGAGGCGTGGCAGAGGGCGTTTCTGGCCGAGTATCCGGCCCTCGCCGGCGCACCGCTGCTGACCCTGCCGGCGCGCGGCACGCGGTTGAAAGGCCATCACGATGCGATCGAGCTGCTGGCCGATCTCAAGCGTCGCGGCATCGAGGCGCGGCTGCTGCTGCTGGGCGCGATCGAGCCTGGCCGAGAAGCCTACCTGGCCGAGCTGCATGAGCTGATCCGCCTGCGCGGAGTGACTTCGCAGGTGGTGCTGACGCCAGCGCGCAGCGACATCCGCGACATCTACGCGATATCCACCCTGATCCTGCAACTGTCGAACAAGCCCGAATCGTTCGGCCGCACCGTGGTGGAGGCGCTGTCGCTGTGCCGGCCGGTGCTCGGCTACGCGCACGGCGGCGTCGGCGAGCTGCTGGCCGAGCTGTATCCGGCCGGCCGCGTGCCGCCGGGCGATCGCGAGCGGCTGGTGGAACGCGCCGCCGAGCTGCTGCGGGTAGCTCCGCCGATCTCGCCGCTGCCGAGCTACCGGCTGGTCGACATGCAGCAGGCCACGCTGGCGCTGTACGAGGAAGTGGCCGCCACGGCCTGAGCCGCGGCGTGCGTCGGCCGCCGCGCGCGCGCCTACAATGCCGGGTCGCCTCCACTCCGGTTCGTCCATGATTTCTGCTGCTACCCGACTCAAGGCCGCGCTGCGCTCGCCGCTGCTGCCGTTCTGGCTGGTGATCGCGCTGCTGCCGTTCGGGCGCAGTTCGGAGCTGGGTACCTTGCTGTGCCTGCTGGGCACGGTGATGCTGTTCGCGCGCGATCCGCAGGCGCTGCGTCAGCACCCCGGGGCGCGACTGCTGCTGTGGCTGCTGGCGGCGTATGTCGGGGCCGCGCTGCTGTCGGCGTTCGACTCGATCGTGCCGGGCAAGAGCTGGGGCGATGTGGCCGGTCTGCTGCGCTACGTGCCGCTGGGCCTGTACGCCTGCTTCGCGATCCGTCGCGACAGCAAGCTGCAGGCGCTGTATGTCGCCGTCGCACTGGTGCTGGCGCTGTGGGTCGTCGACGCATGGGTGCAGGCGCTGACCGGCTGGAGCCTGGGCGGCCACGCCCAGGCCGAGCGCATCTCCGGCATCTTCGGCGCGACCCATCTCAAGTTGGGGCCGAGCCTGGCGGTGCTGTCGCCGTTTGCCCTGTGGGCGGCGCGGCGGCATGGGGGCCGACCCGGTTTGCTGATTGCCTTCGCGCTAGTGCTGGGGCCGGTGCTGCTGGCCGGTTCGCGCGCCGCCTGGCTGTGCTACGGCCTGGTGGCGCTGGGCTTCGCCTGGCGCGAGGCGAGCTCGCCGCGGCGTTTTGTTGGTCTGTGCGTGATCGCGGGGCTGCTGATGGCGCTGGCTGGCGGCATCGCGTGGAAAACCTCCACCCGCTTCCAGGACCGGATGGACCGCACCCTGCTGGCGCTGCACGGCACCGATCACTCCATCAACACCGCGCTCAGCGGCCGCCTCGACATCTGGCACGCCAGCCTGAAGATGATCGCGGCGCATCCCATCAACGGCGTCGGCGTGCGCGGCTTTCGCTATGCGTACCCGCATTACGTGCCGCCCAACGATCACTTCCTGATCGCCGAATCGTGTGGCGTGGGCGAGGGCGCCTGCCACGCGCACCAGATTGTGCTGGAGATCCTCACCGAGACCGGCGCAATCGGCCTGCTGCTGTGGCTGGCCGGCGTGGCGCTGGCGCTGCGGGCGTGGCGGCGGGTGGGCGCGGCGGCGCGCACGCGGGCGTTCCCGGCCACGCTGGCGCTGGGCGTGATGCTGTTTCCGTTGAACACCCATCTGGCCTTCTATTCGGCCTGGTGGGGGCTGCTGTTCGCGTGGCTGCTCGGGCTGTGGTGCGCGAGTCTGTTTGTGCTGCCGGCGGAGGCGCCGGGGGGCATGGATCGCGGGGCTGCCGATGACGCCTGAGCCGACGCCGCGCGAACCGCTGTCGGTGGTGGTGATCACCCTCAACAATGCCGACACGCTGGACGCCTGCCTGCGCCAGGTGGACTGGGCCGACGAGATCGTGGTGCTCGACTCCGGTTCCACCGACGACACCGTGGCGATCGCGCAGCGGCACGGCGCCCGCGTGGCGGTGCATCCGTTCGATGAGTTCGGCCCGCAGAAGCAGCGCGCGATCGCGCTGGCCAATCACGACTGGATCCTCAATCTGGATGCCGACGAAGTCCTCTCCCCCGCCAGCCGCGCGGTGATCGAGCGGGCGCTGGTGGCGCCGCGCCACGCCGGTTTCCGGCTGCCGCGGCGCGAGCGGATGTTCTGGACGGTGCAGCACCCGCTGAGCTGGCGCAACGCCCACCTGCGCCTGTACGACCGCCGGCGCGGCCGCATGAACGACGTCGAGATCCACTCGGCGATGGAGCTGGACGGCCCGGTGAAGACGCTGTGGCGGGCCGACTTCGTCAACGACAGCGATCCCGACATCGCCGGCCGGGTCAGCCGGATCAATCGCTACAGCAGCGCGCTGGTGGCGCACAAGCTGCGCCGGCGCCAGCGCCTCGCCGGTCTGCGCATGGTGGTCTATCCGCCGTTCTTCTTTCTGCGCCAGTACCTCGCCAAGCGCTACTTCCTCAACGGTTCGGCCGGCTTCATCGCCAGCGTCGTCGGCGCGTTCTATGTCTTTCTGAAGTATGCCAAGCTGCACGAGGCGCAGCGCCGCCAGCGCAAGGCAGAAAAGAGCCGTATGGACGGCTAGCCGTCCGAAAGTATCCGCACGAACTCGTCGGCGATCACACCGGTGCTGAAATGCTGCTGCACGAACTCGCGCGCCGCCGCGCCCATCGGCTCGCGCCGGACCGGGTCGCACAGCGCCAGGATCGCATCGCGCCACGGCGCCACCTCGCCCGGCGGCAGCAGCAGCCCGCTGACGCCGGCGGCCAGCGTTTCCGGCACGCCGCCGACAGCGCTGCCAAGCACCGGCACGCCGCTTGCCTGTGCCTCGATCGACACGCGGCCGAAGGTTTCCGGCGCGATCGAGGGAAACGCGAGCATCGAGATGGCGCTGTAATACGGGTGTACGTCGTGGATCCAGCCGGGCAGGTGGTGCCGTGCCGCTGCCGGCCCGCTGGCGATCTGCTCGCGCAGCTGCGCCGCACCAGGACCGTCGCCGAGCCACAGGCAGTGCAGCCGGGGTTCGCGCAGCATCGCCTGATTGGCCGCATCGAGCAGGGTGAAGCAGCCCTTGCCGCCGTGGATGCGGCCAAAGTAACCCAGCACGATGGCGTCCTCGGCGATGCCCAGCTCACGCCGGATCGCGCTGCGCCGCTGTGCATCGGGGCGGCACAGCCGGGTGTTCACCGGGTTGTACAGCACGCGCACCAGCGCAGGCGGCACGCCGCGGTCGAGGTAGGCCTGGCGCGCGTAGCGGGAGACGGCGAAAAAGCGCTGCGCCAGTCGCGGTATCAGGTAGCCGGACAGCGCACCCATCGCCGGCGTGCGGTGGCGGAACAACGCCACCGGCACGCGCAGCAGCCGGCTGGCCAGGATCAGCGGCCAGTATTCCTTGCCGAAATTGCCCACCAGCCAGTCCGGCCGCAGATCGCGGGCGGCCTTGAACACGGCGGCATAACCACGCAGGTCCAGCACGTTGCGAAACTTGGCCGGATACAGGCGCACGCCGGAATCAGTCAGCCCCTGCGCGATCAGGCCGTCCGGGTAGACCACGGCGCTCACCGGATGGCCGGCCTCGACCAGCGCCTGCGCCAGCGCCACGAAATGGCTGGCCGCGCCGGTGTTCTCGGGATTGGTGCCGACGAAGAGAAACTTCACGCGCGCCGATCCTCGTAGCCGGTCAGCGTGCGCAGGGCGAAATGCGCCAGCGTGTGGTGCCGAGCGATCTGCACCCGCGGCAGGCGCCACAGGTCCATGCCGGGCATCGCGCGGCCGCGCCCGGTGGTGGTGGCGGCGGCAAAGCCGGCCTCGCGGGTGATCGCGGCGATGCGCTCATCGGCGGCGCCGTAGGGATAGCAGAACTGGTTCACCGGCAGGCCCAGCCGATCCTCCAGCTCGGCCTTGCTGCCGCCGATCTCGTCGCGCAGCTGCGGCTGGGTGCACTCGGTCAGGCGCGGATGGCTGCGCGTGTGTGCGCCGATCTCCATGCCGCCATCGTGCCAGCGGCGCAGCTCGTCCAGCGACATCAGCGGCTTGCGGATACCCAGGCGCTGCGCGTCCCAGCGGTTGTGCTCGCCGATGCTGCCGCTGACCACGTAGCAGGTGGCGCTGAAGCCGCAGCGCTGCAGGATCGGCAGCGCCAGCTGCAGGTTGTCGACATAGCCGTCGTCAAGCGTGATCACGGCGATCCGGCCGTGCTGCTCGCCGCGCAGGTAGGGCATCGCGGCGGACATCGACAGCCCGCGGTAGCCGAGCCGGCGCAGCAGCCCCAGCTGCCGCGCGAACGCGCCGGGGCCGACGTACAGGCTGCGATAGACGCGCAGGCCACGCGGCGCCTGGGCGATGTTGTGGTACATCAGGATCGGCACGGCGCGGCTGGGCGTAGAGGCGGCGTGATCCATGGGTCGGTTCCGTTTGCCGATGATGTGGCAGGTGAGGGTCGAGTGGCCCCGGGCGGGGGAATTCATTGCAGCGGAGCGGGTCTTCATGCGGCTGTCGACAGGTCCGGCGGCACCCCCGCCGAGGTGTGCTCAATAGATCTCGGACTCGCCGGCGGGCCGCGTCTTGAAGCGCTTGTGCACCCACAGGTACTGCTCCGGCGCCGCCCGCACCATCTGCTCGATGCACGCGTTCACCCGCGCGGTATCGGTCAGCACATCCGGGCCCGGAAAATTTTCCAGCGGCGCCTCCAGCCGCAGTGCATAGCCCCCGCCGTGCGGCAGCCGCCGGTGGAAGAACGGTATCACCACCGCGCCCGACATCCGCGCCAGGTGATGGGTCGCCGTGATGGTGGCCGCGGCCACGCCGAAGAACGGCGCGAACACCACCTCCTTGCTGCGCATGTCCTGGTCCGGCGCGTACCACAGCGTGCCGCCGCCGCGCAGGTATTTCACCGTGCCGCGGAGGTCGTCTTTCTCGAACATCGCGTCCGCGTAGCGCAGGCGCGCGCGCAGCACGGTCCATTCGAACACCGGTGAATCCATGACACGGTACATGCCGGCGATGCGGATGCGCTGAGAGACCAGCCGCGCGCACAGCTCCAGATGCGAGAAATGGCCGCCGACCAGCAGTACGCCGCGACCCTGCGCGCGCGCCGCCTGCAAATGCTGCAGGCCCTCGATGCGGGTCGGAATGCCGGCGAGGCGTCGATCGCTGCCCAGCCAGCCGAGCGCGAACTCCACCAGCATGAGGCCGATGTCGCGCAGGTTGGCGTCGACCAACGCCCGTCGCGCGGCGACATCGAGCTCGGGAAAGCACAACGCGAGGTTGGCTTCGGCGATACGCCGCCGCGCCGAGGGGATGCGCGCGATCAAGGCACCCAGCCGACGGCCCAGCCAGAGCAGCGCGCGGTAGGGCAGCTGTGCCACCAGCCAGATCACGCCCACGCCCAGCCATGCCAGCCAGTGACGCGGTGAAAGCAGGGGGCGGGTGAGGGAGGGGCGAAGGCGGCCGGGCATCGTCGGCATTGTAGTGGAGCGCGACGTTACGCACGCTCGCAGCTGGCCATGCCGGTTCGCTCGGCGCGCTCTCCTATACTGCCGCGTTGAACCGGGAGCTTGAGCTTGCGTTACCTCTATACCCTCGCGATGTATCTGGTGACGCCGCTGCTGGTGCTGCGGCTGCTGGCGCGCGGGGTGCGCTCGCGTCCCTATCGCCGGCGCTGGCCCGAGCGCTTCGGCTTCTTCGAGGCGCCCGGCTTCAGTGGCAGCCTGTGGGTGCACGCGGTATCGGTGGGTGAGGTCAATGCGGCCGAGCCACTGATCAAGGCGCTGCGCCGGGATTATCCGAACGCGCCGCTGGTGATCACCACGGTCACCCCGACCGGCACCGCACGCGTGCACCAGCTGTTCGGCGACAGCGTGTTTCATGTGTACCTGCCGTACGACCTGCCGTTCGCGGTGCGCCGCTTTCTGCAACGCACGCGACCGCGACTGGCGCTGATCGTGGAAACCGAGATCTGGCCGAACCTCTACTTTGCCTGCCGTCGCCGCGGCATTCCGCTGATGATCGTCAATGCGCGATTGTCCGAGCGCTCGCTGCGCGGCTACCTGCCGATGCGCGGGATCGTGCGCTCGGCGCTGCGCTGCGTGCGCCAAATTGCCGCGCAGTCGCGCACCGATGCCGCCCGCTATCGACTGCTGGGCGCCGATCCGCAGCAGCTGCTGGTCACCGGCAACATGAAGTTCGACATGCCGATACCGCACGGCGCCGTGGCCGAGGGCGCGGCCATGCGCGAACACTGGGGTCCGCGCCGTCCGGTCTGGATGGCGGCGAGCACCCATGAGGGTGAGGAAATGGCCGTGCTCGAAGCGCATCTGCAGGTGCTCAAGCGGATGCCTGATGCGCTGCTGCTGCTGGCACCGCGTCATCCGGAGCGCTTCCGGCTGGTGGAACATTCAGTGCGCAGCCTCGGTTTTGCGGTGGGTACGCGCCGCGCCGACGGTGTGCCGTCGCCCGCTCATCAGGTGTTCGTGATCGATGCGATGGGGCAGCTGATGCCATTTTTCGCCGCGGCGGAGGTCGCCTTCGTGGGCGGCAGCCTGGTACCGATCGGCGGCCACAACGTGCTCGAGCCGGCGGCACTTTCCACGCCCGTGCTGGTGGGACCGCACACTTTCAACTTCGAGGAGATCACCCGCAGCCTGATCGACCAGGGCGGCGCCGAGCGGGTGGCCGACTCCCCGCGCCTGGGGCAGGAGGTGCTGCGGCTGCTGCGCGATCCGGACAAGCGTCGGCGCATGGGCCGGGCGGCGCAGCAGGTGTTCGAACGCGAGCGCGGCGCGGTGGGGCGCATCATGCAGCTGATCGACACGCTGCTGCAGGAATAGGCCGGCGGCCACCGGCTACCTCAATGAAAACGGCCGGGACTTGCCCGGCCGTGATGGAAGGTCGCGCTGCGGGTTACTGCAGCAGCGCGTTGATCGCCTCCAGGTCCTTCAGACCGGCGGTGCCTGCGGCCTGCTCCAGCAGCAGCTTGTTGAGGATGAACTGATGGCGCGCCTGCGAGTAGCTGCTTTCCGATGAGGTGAGCGTCTGGATCGACAGCAGCACGTCGGTGATCGTCTTGGTGCCCACGCTGAAGCCGGCGCGGGTCGCATCCAGCGCCTTCTGGCCGGCTTCGACGGACGACTTGCCCGATTCCACCTGGCTGATGCCGGCATTCACCGAGCGGAAATAGTTGAGCGTGTCGCGGATCACCTGGCGGCGTTGGGCTTCCATGCCGTCGGCGGCGGCGTCGCGCTGGTAGATCGACTGGCGCACGCGCGACTGGGTCGCGCCGCCGGAGAAGATCGGCACGCTCAGGGTGACGCCGACGGTGGGCCAGTTGGTGTTGTTGCTGTGGATATTGGCGTTCTGATACCAGCTGGCGCTCTTGCCGTAGCTGAGGTCGGCGCTGATGGTGGGCAGGTGGCCCGCGCGCGCCGCGGTGATGTTGTGCTCGGCCGTTTCCACGTTGTCGCGTTGCGCCAGCAGGTTGGGATTGGTCTGCAGCGCCTGCTTGACCCAGCTGTCCTGGTCGTCGGGCACCGGCGGCTGCAGCGGCAGGTCGTCGCGCAGCTTCTTCAGGTGGCCGGTGGGCTCGCCGGTGATCTGCGTGAGCGCCTCGCGCGCGTCGTTGAGGGTGTTCTGCGCGGTCACCGTCTGCGCCCTGGCCGCCTCGTAATAGGCCTTGGCCTGGTACACGTCGGTGATCGCCGCCAGGCCCACCTTGTAGCGCTGGTCGGACTGCTCGTACTGCTGCTTGAAGGCATCCTGGTTGGCCTTGGCGTAGACCAGCTGGTCCTCGCTGGTCAGCACGCCGAAATATGCGGTGGCCACGCGCACGAACAGGTCCTGCTGTGCGGCCTCGTAGGCCTCGTCCTGGGCACTGGCGGCCGAGTGTGCTGCCTTCAGGTTGGCGTACTTGCTGAAGTCGAAGATGGTCTGGCTGACGGTGCCGCTGATGCTGCGCGTGCGGGAGTGGCTGAACTGGGCGGTGCTGATGAAGGTGCCGGGGCTGTTCGGATTCTGGAAGGTGCTGCGGCCGCCGCCGTGGGCCTGGCTCAGCGTGAGGCCGGCCGATATCTGCGGCAGCAGCAGCGCGCGCGCCTGGGCGACGCCTTCGCCGGTGGACAGCCGCGTGGCGTCGGCCTGCGACAGCACCGGATCGTTGGCGCGCGCCTGGCGGTAGGCATCCAGCAGATCCTCGCCGTGGCTGGGCAGCGACATGACGGCCATGGCCAGGGCGAAGGTGAGCAGCTTCAAACGCATGGGGTGCCTCATGGGGAGCGAGCGGTCGGGAAATGGGATCAGAAGACGAAGCGCGGCGGCGGCTCGGCGTGGGTCAGATACGGCAGATCGGTTTCGAACAGGATCTCCTCGCGGTAGCGGCCGCCGCCCTCGTGGGTCAGCAGGGTGGCGTGCTGCACCGGCGACTGGCCGCGCACCACCACCATCCGCCCGCCGGGCTTGAGCCAGGCCAGCCAGCGCGGCGGCACGGCGAACACCGCGCCGGTGACCACCAGTGCATCGAACAGGCCGCTTGGCTGCCATTCGCTCACGGCTTCGCCGGTGCGCAAGGTGGCGTTGCCGATGCCTGCGGCATGCAGCCGCAGGCCGGCGCTCGCGGTGAAATCGGCATGGATGTCCACGCTGGTCACCTGTGCTGACAGCCCGGCCAGGCAGGCGGTGAGAAAGCCGGAGCCAGTACCGATCTCCAGCACGTGATCACCGGGCAGCAGATCCAGCGCCTGCAGCACGCGTCCCTCGACCACCGGCTTCATCATCACTTCCCCATGGCCCAACGGCAGGCACAAGTCGGCGAAGGCCAGTTGGCGATGCGCCGCCGCCACGAAATCCTCGCGACGCACGCGCCCGAGCACCTCCAACACGCGGCCGTCCAGCACTTCCCAGGGACGCAGCTGGCTTTCCACCATGCTCTGTCGAGACTGCTCGAAGTTCATCGCCATGTCCGGGTTCCTTGCGTATCTGAAGAGGTCGAAAAGGGTAAGTGCGCAGCGCAGTTCCGACAATGACAAGCCTGCGGCCTGCGCGGCAAGCCACGAAGTGCCGGAAGTCATCGGCTGATGCTGACGGCCGTCATCCGCCGGCTGTGCCGTTGCACCGGGACCGCAGGGCGGGTTGAATGCGCGGCAGCATCATTCTGGAAAATAAATGAACCGTTGCGTATAATAAAGCGGTCAGCACCATTTGTGAAGGTGAGAGCATGTCTGTCAGCGCGCAAATCAAACCCCAGGGGCCGGGCCGCCCGAAGGATATGGAGAAGCGTGCGGCGATTCTGGCGGCAGCCAAGGCGCTGTTCATCCGCAATGCCTTCGCCGGCACCAGCATGGACGCGATCGCTGCCGATGCCGGGGTATCCAAGCTCACCGTCTACAGCCATTTCGGGGACAAGGACAACCTGTTCCGTGAGGTCATCCGCTCGCGCATCCGCGACCTGCTGCCGGAGGATATCTACGCTTTCGACCCGCAGGTGGATATCGGCGAGACCCTGCATACGATCGCGCAAGCGCACATGCGGATCGATTGCGAGGCGGAAAATGTCGGCACTTTCCGCGCCATTCTCAGCGACTGCCGCCAGGGCAACCCCCGCTACGGCAAGCTGCTGTGGGAAGAGGGGCCGGCGCGCACGCATGGCCTGATGGAGCGCCTGCTGCGGCAGGCGGCCGAGCATGGCGCGTTGGAGATCGCCGAGGTCAGGACTGCCAGCGTGCAGTTTTTCTCGCTGATCAAGGGCGACCTGCTGCTGCGTCGGCTGTTTGCCTGCGACGAATGCCCGGCTACTGCGGCGGCCGAGATCGCAGAGATGGCGCGGGCCGGCGTGGCCACCTTCCTGCGTGCCTATCGCCCGCGCTGAGGCACGGCGCCTGCACTGCGGCGCAAGCATGCCAGCTTTCCGATCGCGGCCCTTCACCTGGCTTTTGCGCGCGGCTGCCTAACCTGCCCGGGTTTCGGTGGCATCGGTGCGTGGTTCCTGCCGATGCCCGCATCCATCCAGCGCGGGAGCAGGTTCATGGCCAAGAGCAAGCCGTTCGTCAGCGACATCGAGAACATCCGCAAGCGCGCGCGCAAGGACATCGAGCGAGGCGCGATGACGGCGGGCTACAGCGCCGACCGGCCCACCGTGGTCAATCTGCTCAACCACGCGCTGGCGACCGAACTCGTTTGCGTGCTGCGTTACAAGTACCACTACTACATGGCGTCGGGCATCCACGCGCAGAGCATCAAGGCCGAATTCCTGCAGCATGCGACCGAGGAGCAGGGACACGCCGACCTGATCGCCGAGCGCATCACCCAGCTCGATGGCAAGCCGAACCTGTCGCCCGAGGGACTGCTCAGCCGCAGCCACGCCGACTACGTCGAAGGCGATGACCTGGTCGACATGATCAGGGAGGATCTGATCGCCGAGCGCATCGCGATCGACAGCTACCGCGAGATCATCGACTACATCGGCACCGACGATCCGACCACCCGACGTATGCTCGAAGGCATCCTGGCGATGGAGGAGGAGCACGCCGAGGACATGAACACCCTGCTGGAAGATCTGGGCAAGCAAGGCGAGCCGGCCAAGCCGGCATCGCCGAGGAAGCCGCCCGGCCGCAAGCACGGCTGATGGCGGCGGGCGGCGCGGCGGGGCGCCATCCCCGCCGCGCAAGCCGCGGGATCAGCGTGCGCCCAGTGCTTGTCAAGAAAACCACTTCCTGTGGTTTTCTTCCATCGCGAGTCCGGCGCATGTCTGGACTCGCTCACGCGAATCAGGCACTTGCGTGCCCGATCCGCGACCGGCCATCCCTGGCCGGCTTGAGAGGTTGAATAGTCACAACCTCTCAGTGCTGTTCGAGCTGGTAGCGCTGCACGCCGGCCAGGATCTCGGCTTTCGCCTCGTCGGCGCTGACCCAGCCTTCCAGCTTCACCCACTTGCCCTTCTCCAGGTCCTTGTAGTGCTCGAAGAAGTGGCCGATGCGTTCCAGCCAGTGCCCCGACACGCCGTTCATGTCGGTGATGTGGGCATAGCCGGCAAACACCTTGGCGATCGGGATCACCACCAGCTTTTCGTCACTGCCGGCCTCGTCG
>JAJYSM010000013.1:0-16368 GCA_021793575.1 Pseudomonadota bacterium | reverse complement strand
GAAGAAGTGGCCGATGCGTTCCAGCCAGTGCCCCGACACGCCGTTCATGTCGGTGATGTGGGCATAGCCGGCAAACACCTTGGCGATCGGGATCACCACCAGCTTTTCGTCACTGCCGGCCTCGTCGGTCATCTTCAGCATGCCGACCGGATGGCAGCGGATCACCGAACCCGGAATCAGCGGCAGCGGCAGGATCACCAGCGCATCCAGCGGGTCGCCGTCGCCACCCAGCGTGCCGGGCACGTAGCCGTAGTTGCACGGATAGCGCATCGGCGTGGACAGGATGCGGTCGACGAAGATCGCGCCGCTGGCTTTTTCCACCTCGTACTTGACCGGCTCGGCATCCTTGGGGATTTCGATGACGACGTTGATTTCGCTCGGCACGTCGCGGCCGGCGGAGACAAGATGCAAACCCATGGCGTGTCCTTGGCAAGGAGGGAAAGTCAGCCAGCTAGGATACGCCAAAACGCTGCTGCAGCGCAGCAGCGGCAATGTGGTCGACCGCCTCTCAGGCCTGCGTCGGGTAGCGATAGGGCCGCTCGCGCAGCCACTTGGTGGCGATCCATTTCTCGCCGGCGAGCACCGGCAGGCCCGCATGCAGCGAGCTGAGGTCGCCGCCCTCGTAGGCGAAATAGACGGCCGAACCGCGCCGCGCCGTGACCGTCAGGCCGAGCGCGGGAAACGCGGTGCCACCGCCCTGCGCGGGGGTGTTGAGGTACATCACCACGCTGGCCACGCGCTGGCCGCCGGCGGCGGTGATCGCGGCGTAGCCGGGTTGCTGGGCATCGAACCAGTCGAAGTGCGGCTCGTATTCCTGGCCCGGCAGGTAGTGCAGGATCTGCAGCCCCTCGCCGTGACTGGCCGGCATGCCCAGCAGCGCGGCGAGGCGCTGTTCGATCCGGCCCACCAGCGGCAGCTCGTCGAGAGCGAAGAACATGCCTTCGCTGGTGCGCCGCTGATCCACCTGATGCTGGCCTTCGCTGTCCACGGTGCGGGCGCGCTGCAGGCGCGGCCGGGCGAGTTCGATCAGCTCGGCGCACTCGTGCTCGGACAGCAGCCCCTCCAGCACGCGCAGCGCCGGCGCCTCCACGCTGAGCGAGACCTGCACGGTATGCCCCGCCACGGTGACTTCGGGCGGTTGCGGGTGGCTGGGTCGCAGGCTGCCCGGCAGCGCGACCGGGCTGCTGGTGCTGGCCGTGAGCGCGGCCAGCGGCAGCTTCAATACCTCGGCCAGCATGCTGCGGCTCTGGCGCGGATCGTAGCCGCTCTCCTTCAGCAGCCGCAGCACCTCCGGCACGCCGTGGCCGGCGCGCGTGGTGGCGAGGATCCATTCGCGCAATTCGGGGCTGATGGTGGTGCGTGGATGCATGGCGGCGCGGGCAGCGGATGGACGCATCAAGCTTACTGCAGGAGCCGGCGCCGGCGGCCGGCTCCTGCCAATCAGATCAGGGTGCGCCCTACTTCAGCTGGTCCCACAGGAAATCGTAGGCCAGCGCATGCATCAGCGCGGCCTGCTTGTTGTCCGCGCCGGCGCCGTGGCCACCTTCCAGATTTTCGTAGAGCCACACGTTGCGGTAGCCCATGCCTTCCATCTTCGCAGCCATCTTGCGCGCCTGCACCGAGCCGACGCGGTCGTCGCTGGTGGTGGTGTAGAACAGCACCGGCGGATAGTGCGCGCCCGGCTTCACGTTCTGGTACGGCGAGAAGGTCTTGATGAAGGCCCACTGCTTCGGATCGTCCGGATTGCCGTATTCGGCCATCCACGAGGCGCCGGCGGAAAGGTGGGTGTAGCGCTTCATGTCCAGCAGCGGCACCTCGCAGGCGATCGCGCCGAACAGCTGCGGATAGGTTGTCAGCATGTTGCCCATCAGCAGGCCGCCGTTGCTGCCGCCTTCGGCGCCCAGATGCTGCGCGGAGGTGACGCCGCGGCGGATCAGGTCCTCGGCGACCGCGGCGAAATCCTCGTAGGCGCGCGGGCGGTTCGCCTTCAGCGCGGCCTGGTGCCAGGCCGGGCCGTATTCGCCGCCGCCGCGGATGTTCGCCACCACGTAGACGCCGCCGCGGTCCAGCCACGCACGGCCGACGCTGCCGCTGTAGTACGGCTGCAGCGACACCTCGAAGCCGCCGTAGCCGTACAGCAGGGTGCGGTTGGTGCCGTCCAGCCGCAGGTCTTTCGGGGCGATCTCGAAATACGGCACGCGGGTGCCGTCCTTCGAATGCACGAAGTGCTGGCTGACGCGGAACCTGGCGGCGTCGAAAAAGGCCGGCTCCTGCTTGATCGTCTCGGCCGGTACGCTGCCCAGCACGCCACGCTGCAGCGCGGACGGGGTGAGAAAACCGGTGACGTCGAGCCAGTATTCGTCGCTTCGGTCGGGGTCGGTGTCGACCACGCTGATCGTGCTCATCGGCGGTGCCCCGGGCAGCGCCTGGCGCTGCCATGGGCCGGTGTCCGCTGCGGCTGGCGGCGGCGTCAGTACCTCCAGCCGGCTCTTGACGTCATCCATCAGGTCCAGGATCAGGTGATGCCGGGTCCAGCTGTACGAGGCCAGCGAGGTGTGCGCGTCCGGCTCGAACAACACGCTGAAGTGGCGCTGGCCGGCCATGAAGTCGTCGAACTTCGTCGCCAGCAGCGCGCCGGACGGGTAGGTGGTGCCGCCGACCGTCCACGCCGAGCGCGTCTGCACCAGCAGCCACTGGCGATGCGCGTCGGCGCTGGCGTCGGTGGGCACCTCGACGCGCACCAGCTTGCCACCTGTGCGCTGGTACAGCTCGCTGTGGAAGAAATCCTTGGCGACCGTGACGAAGTCGCGCGCAAAGCCGGGCGTGGGATCGTGGAAGGCGCTCACCGCCAGGTCGGTCGGCTTGCCCGCATAGACCGTGACGGCAGTCGCCAGCGGCGTGCCGCGCTGCCACTCCTTCACGATGCGCGGATAGCTCGACTCGGTCAGGCTGCCGGGGCCGAAGTCGGTGCCGACATAGAGCGTGTTTTCGTCGATCCAGCCGGCCTCGGTCTTGGCCACCGGCAGCTCGAAGCCGCCCTTGACGAAAGATCTGCTGGGGATGTCGAACTCGCGCACGGCCACCGCGTCGCCGCCGTCCGGCGACAGCGAGATCAGGCAGCGTTGGTACAGCGGGCGCAGGCACTGCACGCCCTTGAACACCCAGCGCTTGTACTCGGCCTTGTTCAGCGCATCCACGTCGAGCAGCAGCTGCCATTTCGGATCGGCCTTGCGGTACTCGGCCAGCGTGGTGCGCCGCCAGATGCCGCGCGGGTGCGCCTTGTCGCGCCAGAAGTTGTACAGCCAGTCGCCCATCCGGTTGACGCCGGGAATCCGCGCGTCGGAGTCGAGCACCGCAAGGATGCGGTCGCGGGTCTGCACGAACTCGGCGTTGTCGATGAACTGGCGGGTCGTCCTGGCATTCTGTGCCTTGACCCAGCCCATAGAGCGGGCGCTGTGGATATCCTCCAGCCACAGGTAGGGATCATCAGCGGGCTGGCTGCCCGCAGATGAAGCGGCGGGTTGGGGCGGGTTGGCATGGGCATCGTGCATGCCCGCCAGTGTGACGCCGAGCGCCAGCAGCAGCCAGACTGATTTCATCGCAGGTCCCCCGGTGCGGATGGATGCGGCGGATGCCGCCCGCTGTCGGTCCAGCGTAGCGACAGGCGGTGGATCACCGCCCGTGACTAAAGTCAGGGTCAGAAAACAAAGACCCGCCGAAGCGGGTCTTTGTCAGCGTCTCGCAAGTCCCTCACCCCGTGCGCTCTCCCGCAGCGAGAAGGGGAGTCGGTGCCGCGCGGGTGCGCCTGCCGGGAGCTGCGGGGACCGGATCGCTCATCATTGCAAGAGAGGTATCAACAGCAGGGCCACGATGTTGATGATCTTGATCAGCGGGTTGATCGCCGGGCCGGCGGTGTCCTTGTACGGATCGCCCACGGTATCGCCGGTGACCGCCGCCTTGTGCGCCTCGGAACCCTTGCCGCCGTGGTGGCCGTCCTCGATGTACTTCTTGGCGTTGTCCCACGCGCCGCCGCCGGTGGTCATCGAGATCGCCACGAACAGGCCGGTGACGATGGTGCCGATCAGCACGCCGCCCAAAGCCTTCGGTCCCAGCAGCAGGCCGACCACGATCGGCACGGCGACCGGCAGCAGCGAGGGCACGATCATTTCGCGGATCGCCGACTTGGTCAGCATGTCGACCGCGCGTGAATACTCCGGCTTGGCGGTGCCCAGCATGATGCCGGGAATGTCGCGGAACTGCCGCCGCACTTCCTCGACCACCGCACCGGCCGCACGCCCCACGGCCTCCATCGCCATCGCGCCGAACAGGTAGGGGATCAGGCCGCCGATCAGCAGGCCGATGATCACCATGTGGTCGGACAGGTCGAAGCTGATGTTGGCGTAGGCCGCACCGGCCTTGGCTGCCTTCGCCGCCAGCTCGACATCGAGGTTGTGCGTGTAGTCGGCAAACAGCACCAGCGCAGCCAGTGCGGCCGAACCGATCGCGTAGCCCTTGGTCACCGCCTTGGTGGTGTTGCCGACCGCGTCCAGTGGGTCGGTGACGCCGCGCACTTCCGGCGGCAGGTCGGCCATCTCGGCGATGCCGCCGGCGTTGTCGGTGATCGGGCCGTAGGCATCCAGCGCCACGATCATGCCGGCCATCGACAGCATCGCCGTAGCCGCGATCGCGATGCCGTACAGGCCGCCCAGCGCAAACGCGCCCCAGATCGCGGCGCACACCGCGATCACCGGCAGCGCGGTCGACTTCATCGACACGCCCAGGCCCGCGATGATGTTGGTGCCGTGGCCGGTGGTGGAAGCGGCAGCGATGTGCTGCACCGGTTTGAACTGGGTGCCGGTGTAGTACTCGGTGATCCACACGATCGCGCCGGTCAGCACCAGCCCGATCAGCGAGCAGTGGAAGATCTGCTGCGAGGTGATCAGCACGCCGGCCGCCGTGGTCAGGCCATCCGGCAGCAGCGCATTGGTGACGAACCAGAACGCGACCGCCGACAGCACGGCCGAGACGATCACGCCTTTGTACAGCGCGCCCATGATCGAGCCGCCTTGCTTCACCTTGACGAACAGCGTGCCGATGATCGAGGCGATGATCGACACGCCGCCCAGCAGCAGCGGATACATCAGCGCCTGGGCATTGCCGACAAACATCAGGCCGCCCAGCAGCATGGTGGCGATCACCGTCACCGCGTAAGTCTCGAACAGATCGGCGGCCATGCCCGCGCAGTCGCCGACGTTGTCGCCCACGTTGTCCGCGATCACCGCCGGGTTGCGCGGGTCATCCTCGGGGATGCCGGCCTCGACCTTGCCGACCAGATCCGCGCCGACGTCCGCACCCTTGGTGAAGATGCCGCCGCCCAGCCGCGCGAAGATCGAGATCAGCGAGCTGCCGAACGCCAGCCCCACCAGCGCATGCAGCGCCGGTTCGCCGGTGATGCCCAGGTGGTTGAGCACCAGCCAGTAACCGGCGACGCCGAGCAGCGCCAGCCCGACCACCAGCATGCCGGTGATCGCGCCACCGCGGAACGCCACGTCCATCGCCGGGCTCAGGCTGCGCCGCGCCGCTTCGGCGGTGCGCACGTTGGCGCGCACCGACACGTTCATGCCGATGTAGCCGGTCGCTCCCGACAGCACGGCGCCGAGCAGGAAGCCGATTGCGGTCGGCCAGCTGAGAAAGAAGCCGATCAACAGAAGCAGCACCACGCCGACCATTGCGATGGTGGTGTATTGACGGTTGAGATAGGCGCGGGCACCTTCCTGGATGGCTGCAGCAATCTCCTGCATCCGTGCATTGCCTGGCGACTGCGCCAGGATCCAGCGCGCGGAAAACGCGCCGTAAAGAATCGCCACTACCGCACACGCCAGAATGATCCACCAGCCATACTGCTGCAACATCGGAGCCTCCCCATGAGTTGTGAGTGGCCGTCCGGAACGGGCGGTCTGCGGGGGAGTATAGGTGAACGTGGCAGCCGACGCTGTCGTGCCCAAGCAAGGTCTGATGCTGGCCGGACGGGCGTCCGGAAATGAAAAGGCCATGCACGGATGCATGGCCTTGGTCGGTACCGAAGCGTGCCGCGTCAGTGGCTCGCGATGTCCAGAATGATGCCGGTGGTGATCGCCACCAGCAGCAGGTCGTTATTGTCGTCGCGCACCCAGTGGTAGCCGCGCGGTGGCGGGCGCAGGCGGTAGTAGCGATAGTCCCTCACCACGTAGCTCGGGCCGTAATAGCGGTGGCCGCGCTCCCAGTGGTGCCCCTCGTCATGGTGGCGCCAGCGATCGCCGTCGTCGCCGTGGCGCCGGTCGTCATGGTGACCGCGCTCGTCGCCGTGACCACGGCCGTGATCGCCATGATGGCCTTCGTCATGGCCATCCCCGCCATGATCGCCATGATCCTGCGGGCTGGGCGCAGCGAGCGCCAGGCTGGTAGTGGCAAGCAGACAGGCGGCGAACAAGAGTCGGCTGACGCGTTTCATGACGGTGTCCTCCCGGAGTATGGCGATCGCACGATTGCGACCAGCACATGCCACCGCATCGTAGAAATCCGTCGCTGAACGCCGCGCCCGCAGGCGCTGGCCGGCTTCAGGTCGGACTCAGTCAGGCTGCGGCCGGGCCGGCGCTCAGCGCCGCGGCGCAAACCCGGCCAGCTTTGGCGCGACCGCGACATGCCGCAGCTGCACATAGCGCGGCAGGCCGTTGTTGCCGTAGGGCAGCGGCGCCTGCCCCCGGATCAGCGGCGCAAGATAACGCCGGGCGGCGGCGGTGATGCCGTAGCCGTCGCGGCTGATGAAATTCTTCGGCATCTTCTTTTCGCGGTTGGCGATCTTCGCCAGCGCCGCCGGTTCGACCTTCCAGCGATAGGGTGCGTCGGATGTGCGCACGATCACCGGCATCACCGCGTTCATGCCGGCCAGCGCGTACTCGACCGCCGCCTTGCCCACCGCATAGGCCTGCTCGGCATCGACCTGCGAGGCGGCATGCCGCGCCGAGCGCTGCAGGTAATCGGGCAGCGCCCAGTGGTACTTGTAGCCGAGCTTTTCCTTGACCAGCGCCGCCAGCACTGGCGCCACGCCGCCGAGCTGGGCGTGGCCGAACGCGTCGCGCGTGCCGGCCTCGGCGAGGAACTGCCCGGCCGCGTTGCGCACGCCTTCGGAGGCGACCACGGTGCACCAGCCGACGCGCTCCACGGTGGCCTTGACCTTGGCCAGGAAGGCTGCTTCGTCGAAGCTGATTTCCGGAAACAGGATGATGTGCGGCGCGGCATCGGCACTGTCGCCGGCCAATCCGGCTGCGGCCGCGATCCAGCCGGCGTGGCGGCCCATCACTTCGAGGATGAACACCTTGGTCGAGGTCTCGGCCATCGAGGCCACGTCGAGGCTGGCCTCCAGGGTGGAGATCGCGGTGTACTTCGCGACCGAGCCGAAGCCGGGGCAGCAGTCGGTCACCGCCAGGTCGTTGTCCACCGTCTTGGGTACGCCGATGCAGCGGATGTCGTAGCCCATCGCCTTGCCCAGCTGCGAAATCTTCAGCGCCGTGTCGGCCGAGTCGTTGCCGCCGTTGTAGAGAAACCAGCGGATGTCGTGCGCGCGGAACACCTCGATCAGCCGCGCGTACTCGGCACGGCTGTCCTCCAGCGATTTCAGCTTGTAGCGGCACGAGCCGAACGCGCCGCCCGGGGTGTGACGCAGCGCCGTGATCGACGCCTTCGACTCCTTCGAGGTGTCGATCAGCTGCTCGCGCAGCGCGCCGAGGATGCCGTTGCGCGCCGCGTATACCTTCACGCCGCGGGCGCGGGCGGCCTCGATCACACCGGAAGCAGTGGCGTTGATCACCGCGGTGACGCCGCCGGACTGGGCGTACAGCAGGTTGCCGGTGAGGGCGGGCAGGTGGCGGGTCGGGCTCATGGGTATCCTCAAATCAGGCGGTGACAGGGGTGTGGATGGCGGCGACAAACCTTTTCGCGACAAAAAATTCGCGAATCGCAGCCGAGGTCTCCGTTTGACGGCACCGGATGCAGCGGCTAATTTGACAGCCAATTCTTGGAATCTGACGGGCTGCCCAGTGTGCGGCAACCCGTCAAACTTGTGGAGCATTATGCGACTCGTGCTACTCGGTGCGCCCGGCTCGGGCAAAGGTACCCAGGCAACCCGGCTGAAGGCCGCGCTGGATGTACCGCATATCTCGACCGGCGACATGCTGCGCGCCGCAGTGGCCGCCGGCAGCGCGATGGGACGCAAGGCCAAGGCGGTGATGGATGCCGGCCAGCTGGTTTCCGACGACATCCTGCTCGGCATGCTGGAGGAGCGGCTGGCGCAGCCCGATGCGGCAACCGGCTTCATCCTGGACGGCTATCCGCGCAACCTGGCCCAGGCCGCTGCGCTCGACCAGCTGCTGACGAAGCTCGGCCAGCCGCTCGATGCGGTGGTCAAGCTGGATGTGCCGAACGAGGCGATCATCAGCCGCTGCGAGATCCGCTTCAAGGCCGAAGGCCGCGCCGACGACAACCCGGACACGGTGCGCAAGCGGCTGGCGATCTACGCCGAGCAGACCGCTCCGGTGGCGGATTTCTATGCGCGCCACGGCAAGCTGCAGGTGGTCGACGGCGTGGGCGAGCTGGGCGAGGTAACCGCGCGGGTCAAGCGGGCGCTGCCGCACGAGTCGGCCACCGCCGGCGGCTGACGCCAACGCGGCCGGCTTTCTTCAGGGCGGCCCGCAGCCGCCCGCACCCACTCGCGCACACAGGTCAGCCATGCGTCTGCATATCCTCGGCATCTGCGGCACCTTCATGGGCGGCCTGGCTGCGCTGGCGCGGGAACTGGGGCTGGCGGTCGAAGGCTCCGACGCCAGCGTCTATCCGCCGATGAGCACCCAGCTGGAAGCGCTCGGCATTGCCCTGATGCCCGGCTACGCGGCGCAGCACCTGCAGCCCTCGCCCGGCCGGCCGGCGCCGGATCTGGTGCTGGTGGGCAACGCGATGAGCCGCGGCAATCCGGCAGTGGAATACCTGCTCGACCAGCGCCTGCGCTACACCTCCGGCCCGCAGTGGCTGGGCGACACGGTGCTGGCCGGGCGCGACGTGCTGGCGGTGGCCGGCACCCACGGCAAGACCACCACCAGCAGCCTGCTGGCGCACCTGCTGGAGCAGGCCGGGCTGGCGCCGGGCTTCCTGATCGGCGGCGTGCCGGGCAATTTCGGCGTGTCCGCGCGGCTGGGCACCGGCGAGCCGTTCGTGATCGAGGCGGACGAGTACGACACCGCGTTCTTCGACAAGCGCAGCAAGTTCGTGCACTACCGTCCGCGCATCGCGATCCTCAACAATCTTGAATACGACCACGCGGACATCTTTCCCAACGTGGCGGCGATCCAGCGCCAGTTCCATCATCTGCTGCGCACCGTGCCGGGCAACGGCCGGCTGATTGTCAATGCGCACGACGCGCGCCTGGCCGAGGTGCTGGCGATGGGCTGCTGGACGCCGGTGGAAACCTTCGGCATCGGCCGCGGCGACTGGCAGGCCAGCCTGATCGAGGCCGACGGCTCGGCGTTTGCGGTGCGCCGCGCCGGCGAGTGGGTCGGCGAGGTGCGCTGGCCGCTGCTCGGCCAGCACAGCGTGATGAACGCGCTGGCCGCCCTGGCGGCGGCGGCGGCGGCGGGCGCCGATCCGCGCGCGCTGCTGCCGGCCTTCGCCAGCTTCGAGAGCGTCAAGCGGCGGATGGAGCTGGTCGGCGAGGTGAACGGGGTGCGCGTCTACGACGACTTCGCCCATCACCCCACCGCGATCGCCACCACGCTGGCGGGACTGCGCGCCAGGGTCGGCGCGGCGCGCATCCTGGTGGCGCTGGAGCCGCGCTCCAACTCGATGCGTCAGGGCGCGCACTCCGAGGCGCTGGCGCCCGCCCTGGCCGATGCGGATGCGGTGGTCTTGCTGCAGCGCCCCGAACTGCCGTGGGATGCCGCCCGGGTCACCGCGGCGCTGGGCGGGTGCGGCAGCGCGGTGCCGACGGTGGAGGCGCTGATCGACGCGCTGTGCGCCCGCGCGCAGCCGGGAGACCAGGTGATCTTCATGTCCAACGGCGGCTTCGAGGCGGCGCCCAGGCGCTTCGTGCAGCAGCTGCGCCAGGCTTGAAGCGCGCACCGCTGAAGGCCGCTGGCGCACTGGTTACACTGGCGCCATGGTCGTCCCGCCCCCGCTCATCGAGCTGCCGCTGTTCCCGCTGGCCTGTGTGCTGTTTCCCGGCGGCCAGCTGCAACTGCGCATCTTCGAGCCGCGCTATCTCGATCTCGTGCGCGAATGCGCGCGGCACGGCACCGGCTTTGGCGTGTGTCTGATCCTGGACGGCGAAGAAACCGGCCTGCCCGCGCTGCCGGCAGCGATCGGCACGATCGCCCGCATCAGCGATTTTGACCGTGACGAGGATGGCCTGCTCGGCATCGTGGCCGAGGGCGGCCCGCGCTTCCGCGTGGTGCGCAGCCGCGTGCGCACCAACGGCCTGCTGCGTGGCGAGGTCGAGGTCTGGCCGGCCGAGGCCGAACAGCCGGTACCGGTGGAATTTGCCCTGCTGCAAAGTATTCTGGAGCGTCTGATCGAGACGATGGCGCCGCACTGGCGGCATGCCCCGCGCAGCGCCTACGACGATGCCAGCTGGCTGGGTTTTCGGCTGGCCGAGCTGCTGCCGCTGAGTCCGCCCGAGCAGCAGCACATGCTCGAACTGGAGGATCCGCTGCAACGGCTGGCAGAATTGCGCGACATTTTGCCGCGCTTCCAGAAGCCATGACGCGCCGGCATTCACACTGACACTTCGACGGAGACGGTACCCATGGGCGATCTGGCCGGCAAAACCCTGTTCATCACCGGCGCCTCGCGCGGCATCGGGCTGGCGATCGCGCTGCGCGCCGCCCGCGATGGCGCCAACATCGTGATCGCCGCCAAGAGCGGCGTGGCCAACCCGAAGCTGCCCGGCACCATTCACACCGCGGCGGCGGCGGTCGAGGCAGCCGGTGGCAAGGCGCTGGCGCTGCAGGTCGACATCCGCGAGGAGAGCCAGGTGCGCGCCGCCGCCGCGCAGGCCGCCGAGCATTTCGGCGGCATCGACATCGTGGTCAACAACGCCAGCGCGATCTGGCTGGCCGGTACCGCGGAGACGCCGATGAAGCGCTACGACCTGATGCATCAGGTCAATACCCGCGGCACCTTCCTGGTCACCCAGAGCTGCCTGCCGTATCTGCGGCAGGCGGCCAATCCGCATGTGCTGATGCTGTCGCCGCCGCCCAATCTCGACCCGAAATGGTTCGCGCCGCACACCGCCTACACCATCGCCAAGTACGGTATGAGCCTGTGCGTGCTGGGGATGAGCGCGGAGTTCGCCCCGCTCGGCATCGCGGTGAACGCGCTGTGGCCGCGCACGGTGATCGCCACCGCCGCGATCGGCATGATCGAGGGCGTGCGGCCGGAGCACTGCCGCAAACCCGATATCGTCGCCGATGCCGCGCATGCGATTCTCACGCGCCCTTCGCGCGAGTACAGCGGACATTTCGCGATCGACGAGGAGGTCCTGCGCGAGGCCGGAGTCGGCAACTTCGAGGCTTACGCCATGCAGCCGGGGGCGCCGCTGCTGCCGGATCTTTTCCTCGACTGAGGCACGCTGCGTTCGTGCTGTCGATGATCGTGCAAAGCCGAGTGACACGACTTACGATGCATCGGATCGCCAGATCGCTGTCCCCGCATCTCACGCCCGCCGGTGGCCATCCGGCAGACGGCCAACCACCATGTCAGCCCACGACAGCCACCTGATCGATCTCGCCAAGCGCTACTGGCTGCCGGTGTACCAGCCGCGCGAGCTGGTGCTCGATCACGGCAAGGGCGCGCGGGTGTGGGACACGCAGGGGCGCGACTACATCGACTTCGGTGCGGGCATCGCGGTGAATGCGCTCGGCCATCAGGATCCGGATCTGCTGGCCGCGCTGACCGCGCAGGCGCACAAGCTGTGGCACGCCAGCAACGTGTTCTACACCGAGCCGCCGCTGCGGCTGGCCGAGGAGCTGGTGAACGCGTCGGGCTTCGCCGAGCGCGTATTCCTGTGCAACTCCGGTGCGGAAGCGAACGAGGCGGCGATCAAGCTGGTGCGCAAGTGGGCGGCGGCGCAGGGGCGACCGCCGCAGCGGCGCGTCATCATCACCTTCCGCGGCTCATTCCACGGCCGCACGCTGGCCACGGTCACCGCCACCGCGCAGCCGAAATACCAGGAAGGTTACGAGCCGCTGCCGGGCGGTTTTCGCTATCTGGATTTCAACGATGCGACGGCGCTGGAGGCCGCCTTTGCCGCCGGTGACATCGCTGCGGTGATGCTGGAGCCGGTGCAGGGCGAGGGGGGTGTGCTGCCGGCCGCACCCGGTTTCATCGCGCGCGCGCGCGCGCTTTGCGATGCACACGATGCGCTGCTGGTGCTGGACGAAATCCAGTGCGGTATGGGTCGCACCGGCACGCTGTTTGCGCATGTGCAGGATCAGGTGCAGCCGGACATCGTGACGCTGGCCAAGGCGCTTGGCGGCGGCTTTCCGATCGGCGCCATGCTGGCCGGAAGCAAGGTGGCGCAGGTGATGCAGTACGGCGCGCACGGCACTACGTTCGGCGGCAATCCGATGGCCGCTGCGGTGGCGCGCGTGGCGCTGGCCAAACTGGCCTCGCCAGCGGTGCTGGCGAACGTGCAGCGGCAGGCGCAGGCGCTGCGTGACGGCCTGGCCGCGATCAATCGCGAGCTCGACCTGTTTGCCGAAGTGCGCGGGCGCGGCCTGATGATTGGCGCGGTGCTGGCCGAGCGCTGGAAGGGCCGGGCTGGCAGCATCCTCGATCATGCCGCCGCGCATGGCCTGCTGCTGTTGCAGGCCGGGCCGGACGTGCTGCGTTTCGTGCCGCCGCTGACCATCAGCGATACCGAACTGGCCGAGGGGCTGGCCCGCCTGCACGCGGCGTTGAGCCGTTTTGCGGCAGGCTGAAACGACCACTCAGCAGCTTTTGCCACTCAGGAAACTTCCGATGAAATATCTGCACAGCATGGTGCGCGTGCGCGATCTCGACGCCTCGCTGCGTTTCTACTGCGACGGGCTTGGCCTGCGCGAGGTGCGTCGCAAGGAGGTGCCCGAGGGCAAGTACACGCTGGTGTTTCTGGCCGCTGCCGACAGTCCGGAAGCCGAAATCGAGCTGACCTGCAACTGGGGCTCGCAGGAAGACTACGGCTCGGCGCGCAATTTCGGCCACCTCGCGTTTCGCGTGGAGGACATCTATGCCACCTGCGCGCGACTGCAGGGGCTGGGCTTCACCATCCACCGGCCGCCGCGCGATGGCCACATGGCGTTCGTGCGTTCGCCCGACCTGATCTCGATCGAACTGCTGCAGCAGGGACAGCTGCCGCCGCGCGAACCGTGGGCATCGATGCCCAACAGCGGCAGCTGGTGATTCAAGCCTTGGCTTCGCGCAGGGCCCCGCGCGCGGCCTCCAGCGTGTCGGCGAGATCCTGCGCGCTGTGCGCGCTGGACATGAAGCCGGCCTCGAACGCCGACGGCGCCAGATACACGCCGCGCTTGAGCATGCCGTGGAAGAAGCGGTTGAACATGGCGCTGTCGGCGGCTGTGGCCTGCGCGTAGGTGGACACCTTTTCCGCGCTGAAGAACAGCCCGAACATGCCGCCGACGCAGTTGCTGCTGAACGCGATTCCTTCGGCATCGGCGACCGACTGCAGGCCGTCGCACAGCTGCTGCGTGCGTTCGGCCAGCTGCTGGTGGAACCCCGGCGCCTGGATCAGTTCGAGCATGGCCAGTCCGGCGGCCATCGCCACCGGGTTGCCGCTCAGGGTGCCGGCCTGATAGATCGGGCCGGCCGGAGCGATTTGCTGCATCAGTTCGCGCCGTCCGCCGTACGCGCCCACCGGCATGCCGCCGCCGATGATCTTGCCGAAACAGGTCAGGTCCGGCTGCACGCCGTAGAGGGCCTGTGCGCCGCCCAGCGCCACCCGAAAGCCGGTCATCACCTCATCGAAGATCAGCAGCACGCCATGTTGCGTGCACAGCTCGCGCAGCGCCGTCAGGTAACCGTCCACTGGCGGAATGCAGTTCATGTTGCCGGCGACCGGCTCGATGATCAGGCCGGCGATCTGTGCACCGTGCTCGGCGAACAGCGCACGGGCCGCGGCAAGATCGTTGTAGGGCAGGGTGAGGGTGAGATCGGCAGTCGCCTTGGGCACCCCCGGCGAGGTCGGTACGCCGAACGTCAGCGCACCGGAGCCGGCCTTCACCAGAAAGCTGTCGCCATGGCCGTGATAGCAGCCCTCGAACTTCACGATCTTGCTGCGCCCGGTGGCGCCGCGCGCCAGGCGGATCGCCGACATGGTCGCTTCGGTGCCGGAGTTGACCATGCGCACCATCTCGACCGCAGGGATCAGTCGCGTGATCGTCTCGGCCATGACCACCTCGGCCGGACAGGGCGTGCCGAACGACAGGCCGTTGCCAATCGCGCGTTCCACTGCTGCGCGCACCGCCGGATGATTGTGCCCCGCAATCATCGGCCCCCACGAGCCCACGTAGTCGATGTAGCGCCTGCCCTCCACGTCCCACAGGTAGGCGCCATCGGCCCGCGCCGTGAAAAACGGCTCGCCGCCCACCGACTTGAATGCGCGCACCGGCGAATTGACGCCGCCGGGCATGAGTTTCAACGCGCGCTGGAAAAGATCGTGGTTGCTGGCCATCAAGAGGTTCCGAAAGGGGATGAGTAAAGATCGCTGATGCGTTGTGCCGCGTGGCGCACGTCGCTTGCACCGAATACCGCCGAAATCACGGCCAGGTAATCCGCGCCCGCCTCGATCAGCGAACCGCCATTGTCCGGCGTGATGCCGCCAATCGCCACCCGCGGCACCCCCAGCGCGGCGCTTTGCCTCAACAGATCGATCGAGGCGCGAGGTGCCAGCGGTTTGGTCGGCGAGTGGAAGAACGCGCCAAAGGAGACATAGTCCGCACCGGCCCGCACGGCCGCCTGCGCGCATTCCAGCGAATCGCGGCAGGACACTCCGATGATTGCCTGATCTCCCAGCGCGGCACGGGCGCGTGCGATGCCGGCAACGTCGTCCAGATGCACACCATCCGCACCCATGGCCAACGCCAGGGCCACATCGGCGTCGATGATCAGCGGTACGCCGTGCGCCCGGCACAACTGCCGCAGCGCGGTGGCTTCGTGCTGTCGCCGAGTCGAATCATCAGACTCGTCGCGATACTGCAACGCGCGTGCGCCACCGGCCAGCGCTTGTGCCACGACCGCCGCCAAGTTGGGGCGTGGCCCGTGCGTGATTGCATACAGACCGCGGGTGGTCGGGAACAACAAAGGGTTCAAATCATCACCTCAGCGAAGCGGATGGGGGCGATCGTATCGGCATGCTTTCGCAATGTCAGGCGAGTTGCGAGAATGTGCCATTAAATCGCGATCAAAGAAGCCGCACCATGAACCAGAGTTCCACCGAAACCAAGCTCTTGCGCAAGTGGATGTGCGTCGTCTGCGGCTACATCTACGACGAGGCTGCGGGTGTGCCTGATGAAGGTATCGCCGCTGGCACGCGCTGGGAAAACGTACCGCAAACCTGGACCTGCCCGGACTGCGGCACCACCAAGGACGATTTCGAGATGATCGAGCTCGACTGAGCTGCCTTCGGCTGCCCGGAAAAGTCCTGAATCGGCCACAGCATTAGCCGGTTCCTCTGCTTTGATGCTTCTGCGCACGTCCGCGCGATCGCACCGCAGGAGCATTCGATGCAGCAGTTCATTCCGTTTGAAGATGATTGGGCCGCGCTGGAAAAGCTGCGGCCGGAGGATCTTGTTCCCTATCGCGTCGGCCTGCTGGATGCACGCGCGGCCGCGGGTCAGCGCGGCGGGCCTGCCCGATCCTCGGTGTTCAGCAGTTGGCCTGCTCAGCGGCACGGGGATGATCCTTGCCACTGAATCTTTGCGGCGCGCTGTCCGGACAAGTTCCGGCCGCATCCCGGTTGGCAACTGCAGCATGCATCGGCTGAGCAGGCAGCCCCTGCAACGATGCGACTCGTGGCGAGAGTCTGCCGCCAAATCGGGCCTGCCCCCTTCCCAGGGGATGGGTCCGGCGCTACACTTGCACTCCCTTCGACGAAACGTCCTGTCGCAACGGGTTTTCGCTCGCCAGCAGTGCAAAGAAATTGAAACGCACCTGTTGACGGTCCGAAAAAACGATATAGAATGGGCGGCTCACCCGGGATGAAACGTCCTGAGTGGCAACCGAGAAAATGGTTGCAAGTGATTGATCTTTGACAGTGTGCGCAGGTGAATTGTGTGGGCGTCTTGCGCTGGA
>JAJYSM010000073.1 GCA_021793575.1 Pseudomonadota bacterium | reverse complement strand
CCCACCCCTTCCCTGGCGGCCATAGCGGCGTGGTACCACCTGATCCCATCCCGAACTCAGAAGTGAAACGCGCATGCGCCGATGGTAGTGTGGCTTTGCCATGCAAGAGTAGGTCACCGCCAGGGGCTTTATCCTCAAAGGCCTCCCCGTCCGGGGAGGCCTTTGTCTTTGGGCGCCCATGGGATTTGCGCGTTACCGTGGCGCCATCCGCAGGCAAAGCCTGATCGCTGGCAGCTGGCAGAAATGAGCGAGTGGGATTGAGATGAGAGTGCGGCATTGTTTGTTCACGTAGAAACACGCCGCCGGCCACGCTGGCATTGGGCGACCCTGCTGGTGGTCAGTCTGTGCGTGGTCTGCTTTGTAGCGCTGGCGTTGACGCCGGCACCGCAGCGGATTTCCCTGCTGCTGGAATGGGGCACGGTGCCGGCCAACATCTTCAACCCGCATGAGGCGCTCCTGCCGCAGCTGGCTGATCCTGCCCTGCTGCGACTGTTCACGGCGCTGTTCATCCACGTGACGTGGCTGCACCTGCTCAGCAATCTGCTGTTCCTTGCGATCTTCGGGTTGCCGAGCGAGCGCGTCTTGGGATCACTGCGATTTTTGCTGCTGTTCCTGCTTGGTGGCGTGGTGGCCAATCTGATCGGCGCACTGTCGTTGACCGGCGTGCGGTTGCCGATCATCGGTTGCAGTGGCGCAGTATCGGCAGTGGTGGGAACGTATGTGGCGCTGTTCCCGCGCGCCAAGCTGGGGCTGGTGCTGCCGCTGGGCTTGTATCTGGAGTTTGTGCGCGTGCCGGCTTTCCTGCTGATCGGCATCTGGGTGTTACTGCAATTGCTGTTCAGCTATGCCGGGCCGAGCTACGGCGCCTACGTCTGGTGGGCGCATATCGGCGGGTTTCTGTTCGGGCTGGTGTTCGCGCTGTTTGCGCGCGACTCGATTGCACGCCGCCTGCGCGGCTGATCGTTTCAGAGCCGGCGTGCGGCAGACAACCAGCCGTGCTGGCGGGCAAACTGGTGCAGCAATCGGCGCGCCACCGGCGTGGCGGCCACCGCGCGCAAGGCGGGTTGCGGGTCGCTGCCCTCGCGCCGCATGTCGACATGCTTGCGCCGAATGTAGGCGCGCATGACGTCGGCATTGAACTCGGGGTGGAATTGGGTGCTCACGGCGCACGGCCCGTGGCGCAGCAGCTGATGCGGATCGCGGGCGGAGCGTGCCAGCACGACGGACTGCGGCGGCGGCTCCAGCACGCTTTGCTCGTGCGTCGTGTGAGCCCGGAAGGTGGCGGGCAATGCCGCCGTCAAGGGGTCGCGGGCCGCGGGGTCGAGCAGCTCGATCGGCTGCGTGCCGATCTCACGTCCGCCTGGCAAATAGTCCACGCGCCCGCCCAGGGCGTGCGCCATCAGCTGGTGGCCGTAGCAGACGCCGAACAGCGGCAACGCGATGTCCATGGCATCGCGGATCCAGCCGGCGGTGCGCTCGCTCCAGGGCGCACGCTCGGTCACCATCGCCGCCGAGCCGGTGATCATGGCGCCGGCCACGTCGCGCGGTGGCGGCAGCGATTCGCCCGCCGCCACGTCAATCAACTGCAACTGCTCCGGCAGCAGTCGACTGCCGAGCCGGAACCAGTGGGGAAAGTCGCCATGGCGACCGCGGATGTTGTCCGGCGCCTGGCCGGTACGAATGATCAGGACAGGTTTCATGCCGTGATGGGATGCGGTTGATCAGGGTGGCGTGTCATCGAACGTCTCGATCGGCGGCAGCACGGCGAGGATTTCCTGCACGGTGGTGAGTCCTGCGGCGACCTGATCGGCGGCGGAAATGCGCAGCGGGCGCATGCCCTCGGACAAGGCCGCCTGGCCAAAGTGCCCCAGATCGAGTTCGGCTGAAATGAGCCCGCGCAGCCGCGGCGAGAGCTTCATCATCTCGTAGATACCGGTGCGGCCGAGAAAGCCGGTATTGCGGCACTCCAGGCAGCCGACAGGCCGGAACACCTGCGCCGGTACGGCGATCGACCAGCCGTGGGTCAACACATTCCACGCCTGCGGATCCTGTGTGGTCGGCTGCTTGCAGTGCGGGCACAGGGTGCGCACCAGCCGCTGCGCCACCACGCCGGTCAGGGTGGACTGGATCAGGTAATGCGGCACGCCGAGATCGAGCAGCCGGGTGACTGCACTGGGCGCATCGTTGGTGTGCAGCGTGGACAGCACCAGGTGTCCGGTGAGCGAGGCCTGTACCGCCATCTGCGCCGTTTCCAGATCGCGGATCTCGCCGACCATGATGATGTCCGGATCCTGGCGCAGCAGCGTGCGCACGCCGGCGGCGAAATCCAGGTCGATCGCGGCATGCACCTGCATCTGGTTGAACTCGGGCGAGACCATCTCGATCGGGTCTTCCACCGTGCACACGTTGAGCTCCGGCGTGGCCAGATGCTTCAACGTGGAATACAGCGTGGTGGTCTTGCCCGAGCCGGTCGGGCCGGTTACCAGCACGATGCCGTGCGGACGCTCGACCATGCTGCGCCAGTGCGCATCCTCGCCCGGCGAGAAACCGAGCTGGGCAAAGTCCTTGACCACCAGATCCGGGTCGAAGATGCGCATCACCACCTTTTCGCCGAACGCCGTGGGCATGTTGGAGATGCGCAGTTCCACCTCGCGGCCGGAGGCCGAGCGGGTCTTGATGCGACCGTCCTGCGGCCGACGCTTTTCGGCCACGTCCATGCGCGCGAGGATCTTGATGCGCGCGGTCACCGCGGTCATCACCGGCGAGGGCAGTTCGAACACCTTGTGCATGCGTCCGTCGATGCGGAAGCGGATCGATCCGGTTTCGCGGCGCGGCTCCAGATGGATGTCCGAGGCGCGCTGCTCGAACGCGTACTGCAGCAGCCAGTCGACAATGTGCACCACGTGGCGATCGTCGGCGCCCACTTCGCCGGCCTTGCCGAGTTCCACCAGCTGCTCGAAGTTGAGGATCGCCGAGGAGCTGTCATTGCCAGCCTTGGCGTCCTGCGCCAGCTGGATCGAGCGCTGGACGCCGTAGAACTCCTGCAGGTAGCGGTTGATGTCGAGCGGGCTGGCCACCACGCGCCGCACGTCACGCCGGATCATCTGCGCCAGATCGCTGGCCCAGCCCGAATCGAACGGTTCGCAGGTGGCGAACGTGACCTCGCCGGGGGCCGCGGCCACCGGCAGGATGCGATGGCGCTGGGCGTACGCATGGCTCACCACCTGGGTCACCGAGCCGGCGTTGATCTTCATCGGATCGATTTTCAGGTACGGCAGGCCGGCATGGCCGGCCAGCCACTCGGCCAGCGCCTCCAGCCGCAGCGGGCGGCCCGGCTCGCGCTGATTGATCAGCTTGGCGTTGGCGATCAGCACCAGCGGATGCAGCTCCACCGTGCTGCGGCCGGCGCGCGCGCCCATGCGCACCTGCCTGGCGTCATCCGCCAGCAAGTAACCGTCGACCACCAGTGCGGCCAGCACATCGTCCAGCTCCAGCCGGCCGCGCCGGCCAAGCAGGGAGGCGATTTGCGGTGATGCGGCCATCCAGATCCTTACTCCCGTGATGCTTTCGCCGGCCTGATTCCGGGTGGCAAAGCGAGCAATGGCTATACTAACGCGCTTTGTGCGACACGACCCGCTCGTGTCCAAGTCGGTTCAGTGCGCGCGCTCGTGCGGATCAACCGCAGGAGAGCAGCATGAAAGAGCTTGATCAATCGATCAGGTCTGCGCCCTCCGGCGTCCCGCACCACTGGTATGCCATCGACTGGCAGCGAGTGGAACGGAACGTCCGAGGCATGCAGGTACGCATCGCGAAGGCGACACGGGAAGGTGACTGGCGCAAGGTAAAAGCCCTGCAACGGATGCTGACCCGCTCACTGTGCGGCAAGATGTTGGCCGTACGGCGAGTGACTGAAAACCAAGGCAAGCGAACGGCGGGAGTCGATCGTGTGCTGTGGAACGGTCCTGAACGTAAATGGAAGGCGATCGGTGAATTGAAACGGCGCGGATACCGGATACAGGCCCCTGCCATTACGGAGGGTCTATATCCCCAAGGCCAACGGGAAGGAACGCCCACTGGGTATTCCGACCATGCGAGATAGGGCGATGCAAGCCCTGCACTTGCTGGCACTGGAGCCCGATTACGCGCGCAAGCGGCTGGCACGATCATCACCTGCAATACCGGGTGCATCGTGGTTCGGACGCCTTCGCCAATCGGGTACTATTGCACCCGCTTTGTCATGTCCAAGTTCATCAGCTTGGTTTGATAGTCAAGAAACCGGTCCCGTAAGGGACTTTGTCAGATTGGAGCCGTGTGCGGGGAAACTCGCACGCACGGTTCTTAGGGAGGGGTGGGCCAGCAATGGCCCGCCCCTACCCACTATCCAAGGTCACGGAAAGCCATGTCCGCACGCACCTTTCAGGACGTCATCCAGACCCTCAACCGCTACTGGGGGAGTCAGGGCTGCGTGCTGCTGCAGCCGCTCGACATGGAGGTCGGCGCCGGCACGTTTCATCCGGCCACGTTCCTGCGTTCGCTTGGTCCGGAGCCGTGGGCGGCCGCGTATGTGCAGCCATCGCGCCGGCCCACCGACGGTCGCTACGGCGCCAACCCGAACCGCCTGCAGCACTATTACCAGTACCAGGTGGTGATGAAGCCGAACCCGGAGAACATCCTGGAGCTGTACATCGGTTCGCTGAAAGAGCTCGGCCTGGATCCGCTGGTGCACGATCTGCGCTTCGTCGAGGACAACTGGGAGTCGCCCACGCTGGGCGCCTGGGGCCTCGGCTGGGAAGTGTGGCTCAACGGCATGGAGGTGACCCAGTTCACCTATTTCCAGCAGGCTGGCGGACTCGAGTGCCGGCCGGTCACCGGCGAGATCACCTACGGCCTCGAGCGCCTGGCGATGTACCTGCAGGACGTGGACAACGTCTACGACCTGATCTGGACCGAAGGCCCGCACGGCAGCGTGACCTACGGCGACGTGTTCCACCAGAACGAGGTCGAGCAGAGCACCTACAACTTCGAGCATGCCAACGTGGCCGAGCTGCTGCGCTGGTTCGATGTATGCGAGGGCGAGGCGAACAAGCTGATCGCCGTCCATCTGCCGCTGCCGGCCTACGAGCAGGTGATGAAGGCCAGTCACACCTTCAACCTGCTCGACGCGCGCCGCGCGATCAGCGTCACCGAACGCCAGCGCTACATCCTGCGCGTGCGCACGCTGTCGCGCTGCGTCGCCGAAACCTACGTGGCGCAGCGCGAACGGCTCGGCTTCCCGGGACTGAAGCACGCGCTTGCCCCCAGCCGCAAGGAGCCCGTCGCATGAGCGCCGTCAAGCCGCTGTTGATCGAACTGGGCACCGAAGAGCTGCCGCCGAAGGCGCTGGACGAACTTGCCGCGGCCTTTCTGCGCGGCATCGGCGAGAGCCTGGCCCGGCGCGGGATCGCGGCCCAGCTCGATCTGGCCACCGCCTATGCCTCGCCTCGCCGCCTCGCCGTGCACATTCCGGGTGTGGCGGTGACCCAGCCGGAGCAGACCATCGAGCGGCGCGGCCCGGCGCTGGCCGCGGCCCACGATGCCGAAGGTCAGCCCGCGAAGGCGCTGCTGGGTTTTGCGCAGTCCTGCGGCGTCAATGTCGCGCAGCTGGAAAAACTCGAGACCGACAAGGGCACATGGTTCGTCTACCGCGCCGTGAAAGCGGGTCAAGCGGTGGCGGCGCTGCTGCCGGAGATCGTCGGCGAGGCGCTGCAGGGCCTGCCGATCCCGCGCCCGATGCGCTGGGCCGATCACGACTACAGCTTCGTGCGCCCCGTGCACTGGCTGGTGATGCTGCACGGCGCCGAGATCGTCGACGGTGAGGTGCTGGGTCTGAGCAGCGGGCGCAAATCGCGCGGCCATCGCTTCATGCATCCCAAGCCGGTGCACGTGGCCGATGCCGACGGCTGGCTGGATGCGATGCGCGTGGCGAAGGTGCTGGCCGACCCGCACGAGCGCCGCCAGCGCATCCGGGAGCAGATCGAACAGACGGCCAAACAGACCGGCGGCGTGCCGCGGCTGGATGCGTCCCTGCTCGATGAGCTGGCCAACCTCACCGAATGGCCGGTGGCGATCGCCTGCACCTTCGAGCGCGAGTTTCTCCAGGTGCCGGCGGAAGCGCTGGTGACCACCATGGTGACGAACCAGAAGTTCGTGCCGGTGTTCGACAGTGCCGGCCAGCTCACCGAGCACTTCATCGGCATCGCCAATATCGAAAGCGCGCAGCCGTCGGAAATCCGCAAGGGCTACGAGCGGGTGATCCGGCCGCGCTTCGCCGACGCCAAATTTTTCTGGGACGAGGATCTCAAGACGCCGCTGGTCAGCTATCAGGAGCCGCTCAAGAGCGTCACCTACCAGCCGGCGCTGGGCAGCCTGTGGGACAAGAGCGTGCGGGTGGCCGAGTTGGCGCGCATCATCGCCAACCGGGTCGGCGTCGATGCGGCGCAGGCGACCCGCGCGGCGGCGTTGAGCAAGTGCGATCTGCTGACCCGCATGGTCGGCGAGTTTCCCGAGCTGCAGGGCGTGATGGGGCGCTACTACGCCAGCCATCACGGCGAAACGGCAGAAGTCGCCGCCGCGCTCGACAGCTATTACCAGCCGCGCTTCGGCGGCGACGCGATCGCCGCCGACCGACTGGGCCAGGTGTTGGCGGTGGCCGAGCGGCTGGATACGCTGGCCGGCATCTTTGCGGTCGGCATGAAGCCCGGCGGCAACAAGGATCCGTTCGCGCTGCGCCGCGCCGCGCTGGGGCTGGCCCGCACGCTGATCGAGGGCGGCATGGCGTTGGATCTGCGCGGCAGCTTGGTCGAGGCGCTGGAGCTGCTGCCCGAGGCAGCATTGGCTGCCGGGCTCAAGCCGGGCAAGGACGGCAAGCCGCCGCTGCTGCAGGCGGGCGCGCGCCGCGCGATCCTGTTGGAGGAGCTGCACGACTTCGTGTTCGACCGGCTGCGCGGTTACTACGCCGAGCAGGGCTTCGGCAGCAATCAGTTCGAGGCGGTGCTGGCGGTGCAGCCGGGCAGCCTGGTCGACTTCGATCGGCGCCTGCGTGCGGTGGCTGCGTTCGCCCGTCGGCCCGAGGCGGCGAGCTTGGCTGCGGCCAACAAGCGGGTCGCCAATATCCTGCGCAAGCAAAGCGAGGAGGCCGGCGCCGCGGCGATCGGCCGCCGCGTCGACCCGGCACATTTCGAGGCGGAGGCGGAGCGCGAGCTGGCCGATGCCCTCGGCGCCGCGCAGCGCGACAGCGCGGCCGCGCTGGCTGCGGGCGAATACACCGCGGTGCTGGCGCGGCTGTCACAGCTGCAGGCGCCGGTGGATGCGTTTTTCGACAGCGTGCTGGTGAACGCCGACAACCCCGCCGTGCGCGCCAACCGGCTGGCCCTGCTCGGCCAGCTGAAGGCGCAGTTCAGCGCGATCGCCGACATTGCGCTGTTGTGAGAGCAGCGTGGTGCTGGCTCAGGCGATGCTGCGGTTCTGCCGGATGCGCTCGGCCAGCCGGCGGTTGAACGTCATCATCGCGCTGGTATCCACATGCGTGCCGCCGGGTCCGAGAATTTCGTAAAGCTCGGTCAGCATATCGGGGTTCTCCGCCAGGGTCAGCCGACTGTCGGCCAGTTCCAGCTCCGATTGCAGGATCTGCATCGCGGTGGTCAGGCGGTGCGTATCCACGCCGGTTTCATGCGTGGAGGGCAGACTGGCCACCACCGGGCTCAGCCGGGCGCGCGGCCGCTGCGACGAGACGACTTCGCTGGTGTACTGATCCTCGCGCGCGTTTGCGCTGGGATCGACCTGGATGGCGCCTTCACCGGCCACCAGCCACACCAGCGAGATGCCCAGCGTGCGCGCCAGGGTCACGCAGCGGGCCCGCGAGGGGTCGGTGTTGCCGTCGCGCCAGCTGCGCACCACGCCCTCGGAGAAGCCGCACATGCGGGCAATTTCGGTAGCGCTGCCGACCCGCTGGATCAGCAGCTTGATGCGATCGGAGAAGGTTCCTGCGGACGTGGGAGACGAGGATTGCTGCATGTTCATGATGGTAACCACATCGAATGATGAAGAGGGCGGCGCGGAAAGACGCAACACGTGTCGGACGGATGTAGCAAGCCATGTTACCGCCATGGCGACAATATATTGCGCCATGTGGTTTTTACCGTAAATACCTGCGCGATACCCCGCCGACACTCCCTTGCCCGGTTCGCAACCCTGTCACGAGGTCGCAAGCCCCCGCGACACCGACCTTGGATACTCTGACACCAGGAAAGTTTCACGATCCTTGCAAGAACTTGTCGAAGCACATCATGCTGCCGCCGATCGGCCCCGGCCCGGCCGTCTGGCACCGTTCCGAACCGTCGCGGCCACAGGTAACGCATGAGCCAATTCGCACTGCTGGGCAAACGGCGCTTTGCCCCGTTCTTCTGGACCCAGGCGCTGGGGGCGTTCAACGACAACGCCTTCCGCAACGCGCTGGTGATGCTGGTGGCGTTCCAGATGGGGCTGGATGACCGCACGGTCTCGCTCTACGCCAATCTGGCGCCGGCGCTGTTCATCCTTCCGTTCTTCCTGTTCTCGGCCACCGCCGGCCAGCTGGCGGAGAAATACGAGAAGAGCCGCATCATCCGCTACGTCAAGCTGTTCGAGATCGGCGCGATGCTGCTGGCGGCGTTCGGCTTCTATACGCACCACACCGCGCTGCAGCTGCTGGTGCTGTTCATGATGGGGCTGCACTCGACCACCTTCGGGCCGATCAAGTACGCGATCCTGCCGCAGGCGCTGCAGCCCGACGAGTTGGTCGGCGGTAACGGCCTGATCGAAACCGGCACGCAGCTGGCGATGCTGATCGGCATGATCGCCGGCAGCGCGCTGATGCGGATCAGCGGCGCCGGCACGCTGCTGGCCGGCGCGCTGACCATCGCGGTGGCCGTGGCGGGCTATCTCGCCAGCCGCAGGATTCCGCCGGCACCGGCCACCGCACCGGCGCTGAAGTTCAACTGGAATCCGTTCAGCGAAACCGCGCGCGTGCTGGGCATCACCCGGCAGGACCGGGCGGTGTTCAACGCGGTGCTGGGCATTTCGTGGTTCTGGTTTTTCGGCACCGTGCTGATCGCCCAGCTGCCGAATTACACCCGACTCAACCTGGGCGGCAACGACTCGGTGTTCATCCTGGTGTTGACGCTGTTCTCGATCGGCACCGGCATCGGCGCGCTGCTGTGCGAGCGGATGTCGGCGCGGCGCGTGGAAGTGGGCCTGGTGCCGCTGGGCGCGTTCGGCCTGACCGCGTTCGGCATCGACCTGTTCCTGGCGCGACCGGGCCTGGCGCCGACGCACGGACTGGACTGGCTGGCCTTTCTGCAGGCGTCGGGCAGCTGGCGCATCGCGCTGGATTTGACCCTGATCGGCACGTTCGCCGGCTTCTACGTGGTGCCGCTGTTTGCCTACATTCAGAGCCGCACCCCGCGCGAGCGGCTGTCGCGGGTGATCGCCGGCAACAACATCCTCAACGCGTTGCTGATCTGCTGCGCGTCCGGCTTCGGCCTCGGGCTGGGCCTGCTGGGTTTCGGGGTGCCGCAGATCTTCCTCGCCACCGCGGTGCTGAACGCGCTGGTGGCGGCGTACATCTTCACCCTGGTGCCCGAGTTCGTGATGCGCTTCATCACCTGGGTGCTGGTGAACACGCTGTACCGGGTACGCGCCGACGGTGCGCAGAACATTCCGCCGGAAGGGCCGGTGCTGCTGGTGTGCAACCACGTCAGCTACATGGATCCGCTGCTGCTGATGGCGAATCTGCGGCGGCCGGCGCGCTTCGTGATGTACTACAAGATCTTCCGCATTCCGCTGCTCAGCTTCGTGTTCCGTACCGCCAGGGCGATTCCGATTGCGGGCCAGAAGGAAGACCCGGCCGTGCTGCAGCAGGCCTACGATGCGATCGACGCGGCGCTGGCGGCTGGCGAGGTGGTGTGCATTTTCCCCGAAGGTGCGCTGACCACCGACGGCGCGATCGCCAGCTTCCGGCCCGGGCTGGAAAAGATCCTCGCGCGGCGGCCGGTGCCGGTGGTGCCGATGGCGCTGCGCGGCCTGTGGGGCAGCGTATGGAGCCGGCGCGACTCGATGCTGCACCGGTCGCGGCTACCGCGACGCTTCCGCGCGCGGGTGGAGCTGGTGGTGGATGGGCCGATGGCAGCTGAACAGGCCATCGCGGCGGTGCTGGAGCGGCGCGTGCGCGAGCTGCGCGGCGAGCTGGCCTGAGCCTCGAACTCAGCTCAGCCAGCCGCCCAGCACGATCAGCGCCACCACGCTCAGCCATGCCAGCAGGGCGCGCAGCAGGGCGCTGCGCAGGCGCACCAGCTCGACCAGCGGATCGCTGTGCTCCTCGGCATAACCGTCGCCGGCCTCGATGTCGATCAGGATGTCTGCCTGGGCCGCGGCGCCGAGAAAATCCGGGCCATCGCGATACCAGCTGGTGGCCGCGGCCTGCTGATGCCAGCGGCGCCACGCGCCGATCACCGCCTCCCAGTGACCCACCACCGCCAGTGTGAACACCAGCAGCTGGGCCGGCAGCCAGTCCAGCGCGTTGGCGACATGGCCGGCCATGCGGCGGCTGTCCGGATCGAGCGGCAGCGAGCTCTCGCGATTCAGCGTCTGCGCCAGCCGATACAACAGCGCACCGGCCGGCCCCAGCAGGAAGAACCACAGCAGCACGCCGAAGCGCCGGCGCAGTGCCGCATAGGCGACGGCCACGCCCAGCGCTGGCGCGTTCCACGCCACCGCGCTGCCGTCGTCGGCCAGCGCCTGCGCAGCTTCCTCGCGGCGCACGTCGTCGGGCGCCGCCAGGATCGCTTCCAGGTCGGCCTCGAATTCGCGTGGGCCAAGGCAGTACAGCAGCACCAGCAGCGAAAACAGCAGCGCGCCCAGCGTGGTATGCCCGAGCAGCCACGCCAGCAGCAGGCACATCAGCAGCGGCAGCAGCAAGGCCAGCAGCACCCGGCCGGCGCCGCTGGTGTCGGCGAGCAGTGCCACCCATTGCCGAAACAGGCCGGCATCGCGCCAGCGCGCCAGCGACGGCATCAAGTGCAGCAGGCCGAGGGCGATGAGGACGGTGAGCAGGCTGATGGCCATGAAGGCAGACTCGCAGTGAGTGTGCCCATTGTATGCGAGTGTCTGAGCCTGGCGCCGGGGTCAATGCGGCGGGACGGCGGCGACCAGCTGGTCCAGTTCCAGACCGGCGCGTTCGCGCAGCCAGTGCGCCAGCAACTGGTACGACACCGATAGCGGCAGCGAGGGCAGAAAGCTGCCTTCGGCGAGGCCGTCGACGATCTGCTGCGGTGTGAACCAGCGCGCGTCTTCCAGCTCGCGGTCGCGCAGGCTGATCCGGCGCGACACGGCGGTGGCGATGAAGCCGATCATCAGCGAGGCTGGCATCGGCCACGGCTGCGAGGAGTGATAGTGCACGGCGTCAACGAGCACGCCGGATTCCTCGGCGACTTCGCGGCGCACCGCGTCTTCCAGCGACTCGCCAGGCTCGACGAAGCCGGCGAGGGTGGAATAGCGGCCGCGCGGCCAGCTGGCCTGACGGCCCAGCAGGCAGGCGCCGTCGTGTTCCACCAGCATGATCACGGCCGCATCGGTGCGCGGAAAATGCAGCTGCGCACAGGCTGGATTCGTACACTGCGCGCGATGCCCGGCGGCGACCAGCTGCAGCGGTGCGCCGCAGCGGTGGCAGTGCCGCATCTCGCGCTGCCAGTGGGAGAGGCCCTTGGCGTAGGCGAACAGGCCCGCCTCGTCGGCCGACAGCCGCAGCCCGGCGGCGCGCAGGCTTTGCCGGCGCGCATCGAGCGCAGCCTCGAGCGGGCCGGCCTGCGCCGCATCCTCCAGCGCCAGCATGAAGTGCGGGCGCCGCTCCGCCACGCCGAGCAGGCTGGCCGGCAGCTCACCAAGCAGCGTCGCGCGCTCGCCGGCATCGAGCCAGCGCAGGGCGTCGCGGTCACGCTGCAGGTAGGCCTCGCCGGCGGTGTCCAGCAGCAGGAAGCGCGCGCCGGCTGAGCCTGCCTGCGCGGCGATCCAGGCGGATTCGTCGCGCCGTTCGGCGCTGCGGTCCAGGATCAGGCTGAGCCCCGCGAAGATGTTGGGACGCGGCAGTTGGGCTCGGTCCATCGAGGGCAATCCGCTCAGGCGGAGAACGACGAGCCGCAGCCGCAGGTGGTCTTGGCGTTGGGGTTGCTGATCACGAACTGCGCGCCGCTGAGGCTCTCGGCGTAGTCGATCTGCGCGCCAGTGAGGTACTGCAGCGACAGCGGGTCGCAAAGCAGGGTGACGCCCTCGCGCTCGATCGCGAAATCGTCCTCGGCCTGCGCCTCGTCGAAGGTGAAGCCGTACTGGAAACCCGAGCAGCCGCCGCCGCTGATGTACACCCGCAGCTTGAGCGCCGGATTGCCCTCTTCGGCGATCAGCTCGTGCACCTTGTGCGCGGCCGCTGCGGTGAATACCAGCGGCGCACCGCTGCTGCGGTAGTCGGGGATCGGGGCGAAAGTTTCCATGCTGTTTATCTTGGGGCGTGGCCGATGGATGCAAGCATACTTCGCTCAGGCCGGCACGGCTTGAGCGAGCGTTTGCGGAGCTGCCAGTTCGCGTGGCGCCTCCTCCACTTGACGCGAGATCCGGCCGTTGACCTGTGCGCCGGCGGCCATCTCCAGCATGTGATAACGCAGATCGCCGTCGATTCGCGCCTGCGGCGCCAGCTCCAGCCGCGCGCTGACCTGCACATCGCCGATCACATGCCCGTTGATCACGGCGTGCGGCACACGGATTTCGCCTTGCACCTCACCGTGCTCGCTGAGCGTGAACATCGCATCCTCGCCCTCACCCAGCACGGCGCCCTCGATGCGGCCATCGAGGTGCAGGGCGCCGCTGAAACGCAGGTCGCCGCGAATCACCGTGCCGCGGGCAATCAGGCTGGTGTCGTGACTGCCAGGGCGACTGGCGTGACCGGGTTGGTTGCGTTTACGGTTGAACATCGTGATCCCCTAGGGTCGTGGTGATATTGCCGCTGAGCGCGTCGGCCCAGGCGACGGTGCGGGTAACCGGCGTATCGCCCGCCGGTTGAAGGTGGATGCGCAGCCGGGTCGGGCGGAAATCCGCCGGCAGCACGATGGTGCCGTGCAATTGCTGGAAATACATCAGCTGGAAGGGCAGGCCGTCCCGCTGCGCGGTGTCGCCCAGCGCCGACCATTCCAGTTGCACCACCTGGTTGCCGCGCAGGCCGTCCACGCTGACCGTCGCCACGCCGCGGGTTTCCTCATCACGTTTGGCATTCTGGGTCAGGCTGAGAGTGACATTCCAGCCGCGCGAGCCCGCGATCGGCTGCAGCTTCACTTCCTGCACTTTCAGACCCTGCGGCGTATCCCCGCCAACCAGTCGCGAGTAGAAACCGAGGTCGGCGCGCAGGCCGCTGATTTCCTCCTCGCGCTGCATCAGGGTGCCGCGCAGCAGGCGGGTGGCCACGCCATTGACCTGGGCCGCACGCTGCAGATTCGCGACCTGCTGCTGCAACCCATCGAGCTGCGCTCGCATCGCCCGCTGCTGGCGCTGATCCACCACGGCGGGTACCACGCGCCGGCTAAGCAGGCCCACCAGCACCGCGGTCAGCAACAGGCTGACGAGCCAGAGCACCAGCCACAGCCGGTTGCCTGCAGCATCATGCCTGCGCACCACGAAGTGCGGTGGCGGTCGTGAGGCCATGGGGACGGTTCCGGCAAAGGCAGACATATAGCCTTGTCGCACCGAAAGCGTCAAGGAAGCGGAGCACGCATTGGGCAGTTGCGTCGGCGAGGCCAAAGCCCTTGGCGAACCGTTGCCGGTGTCATGGTATGCCGCTCAGGCGGCTTCCAGGCCGTCGCCGTGCGGTGGGGACACGTTGTCGCGCGGTGGCCAGGCGCCAAGTTCCACGCCGTACAGGCCTTCCACCAGCGGGGCAAAGTGACGCAGCGCGCGCTCGTAAACCTGCCGCTTGAAATTGACCACATGGGCGGCGGGATACCAGAAATCCACCCAGCGCCAGATATCGAACTCCGGCTTGTCACAACCGTCCAGCTTCAACGATTCCTCGCCACCCACCAGCTTGAGCAAAAACCACACCTGCTTCTGGCCGATGCAGGTGGGGTGCTGATGATGACGGACGTACCGATTGGGCAACCGGTAGCGCAGCCAGCCGTGCGTGGCCGCCACCACTTCCACGTGCTGCGGCGCCAGCCCGGTCTCCTCTTCCAGTTCGCGGTACATCGCTTCCAGCGGCGTCTCGTCCGAGCGCATGCCGCCTTGGGGAAACTGCCAGCCGTCGCGATTGATCCGACGCGCCCAGAACAGCCGGCCGTCTGCATTCAGCAGCACGATGCCCACATTCGGGCGATAGCCATCAACGTCGATCATCTCGCCTCCTGGAGCTGTGCGGGTAATGCTGCCCGGCGGCAGAACCGCATCCAGTCCCGAGAACGATTCAACCACGGCGCACGAAGCAGCGGCAAGCGCCGGGCTTGAACCCACCCCCGCGGGCGACTACACTTCCGCGCCCCGCACAGATTGCACTTGAATGCGGCATGCGGGTTTCCTCAAGGCTATGTAGCTCAGCTGGTTAGAGCACAGCACTCATAATGCTGGGGTCGGTGGTTCGAGTCCACCCATAGCCACCAA
>JAJYSM010000072.1 GCA_021793575.1 Pseudomonadota bacterium | reverse complement strand
GGTCGATGCTTGGCAGCAGGCACGCAACGCCCAGCAACGAACCATCGAGTGGAAGTTCACTCGGCAGGATGCAGATCAGAAGCTCGGTCGGCATTACGTTTCGAAACTTACGTGTTGATGTACTAGCGCAGCCTGACGCCGGCTGGCGTAGCCACGGCAGGACAGCGGCGAAAGGCGGCCAGCGCGCCGCATGGAGGAAGCTGCGTTGGCTTCCGCGGCCAAGCCAGCGACCGCCACGTGCGGCCGTCGGTAGCGCAGCAGTCGGCCGCGCAGCGTGATGATGTCGGTGTCAAAGTGGCGGCGTCGTTCGGTGGCGGCGTAACCCTGCGCAACCAGTGCGCGGGTGAGTGTTGTGCAGCTGCTGCGGCCGGGGTCGGTGATCAGCACTTCGGTGTCGGGCAGGGCGTGGCGCAGTACCAGCGCTGCCAACTGGGCGGCGTGGCCGCTCTCGTACAGAATGTCGCTGCCGATGATCAGGTCGAAGCGCCCCAGCGTGGTATCGGCAACCTCCCCGCGCAGGTCGCGGTAGACGACGGTGGGCAGCGCGTTGCGCGCAGCGTGGAGGCCAGCCAGGAGGACGCGCTCAGGCGTCCTCCCAGCGCACTTCGACGGCATCGGCATCCAGCACGCCCCACCAATAACTGCCCAGGCGCAGCCAGCCGTTGCGGATACGCTGGGTCGTTTCGTCGTAGACCCGGATGCGCACGATGGCCTGCGACTTGCTGGTGGTGAGAAACATGCCCAGCGGCGGAAACCACAGCCGCCGGCTTTCCAGCATCCGCATCCGGTTGGCGGCAGCCCATCCCTCGACCATGGCTTTCGTGCGCGCGAAGTACCAGTAAAGATAAAGCGGCACCAGCAGCAGGATGAGGAGCGGAATGAGCGGATGCATGCGCTGGCCTGACGGTGTGGGTCTGGGTTTGCCGATGATGCAGGACGGGTCGACGCGATCATAGTCGGAGCGACTTCAGTCGCGATGCTCTTGCCTTGATATATGCCGAAGAGCAGGAGCATCGGGACTGAAGTCCCTCCCACCCACAGTCGCTGCGTGGCATGCTACACAGGGCGCATGGCCATCCAGCAATTGTTCTCCTCCACCCGCCAGCTCGACCTGCTCGGCGGCGCGGTCGCCGCCAGCCAGGTGCACCGGTTGTTTTTTGCCTTGCTGCCCGACGCGGCCACCCGCGCGCGGCTGGTGGCGCTGGCCGAGCTGCTCAAGCGCAGCCATCCCGAGCTGCGTGCGCGCTGGGTGGATCCGGCCCGCTACCACGCCACGCTGCACTTTCTGGGTGATCACGCCGCGCTGCGGCCCGACCTGGTCGATGGCGCCCTCGCCGCGGCGGGCAAGCTGCGCGCGGCGGCCTTCGAGTGGACGCTGGACAGCGCCATGAGTTTTCGCGGCCGCGAGCCGCCGTGCGTGCTGCGCGGCATCGACGTTCCGGCCCCGCTGCTGCAGCTGTGGCAGGCGCTGGGCCATGCGCTGGCGCTGGTCGGGCAGAGCGGCTCGCGCGAACGCGAGTTCACCCCGCACGTGACGCTGGGCTATGGCCGCGCCGCGCTGGCGCAGCCGCTGGCGGTCGAGCCGGTGACGTGGCCGGCGCAGGAGTTTGCGCTGATCCACCATGTGGTCGGGCAGGGCGCCTATCAGGTGCTCGGGCGCTGGCCTTTGACCGCTGGCTGAGCGCGGGCTGCAGCCGGTGGTACTTGCCACGACCCGGCCCAGGTGGTTATGGATGCGGCCCATAAATGCATAATCTCCACCGTTCGTCCTGAGCGTAGCGAAGCGAAGTCGAAGGACAGGTATCCACACTACGCAACGGCCGAATCCATAGCGTCAGCGGTTTGACCCACCGGCGAACGCCGGCCGCGGCGCAGCCACCCGACCTGCACGTCGCAGCCACGGTCTATCCAGATCCACCACACCACCCGCAGGTCGACGCATGCATGCAAGCTGTTCCACCGGAAGCCTGGTCTGTGTCGGCCTGGGCATGACCCTGGGCTCCCATCTCGGCCCGCTCGCGCGCAGCCACATCGAGCAATCGGAGGTGGTGTTTGCCGGGCTCTCCGACGGCATCGTGGAGCTGTGGCTGACGCGCATGCACGCGGACGTGCGCAGCCTGCAGCCGCTGTACCGCGAGGGCAAGTCGCGCATGCAGACCTACCGCCAGATGGTGGACGCCATCCTGACCGAGGTGCGCGCGGGCAGGCGGGTGTGCGGGGTGTTCTACGGCCATCCCGGCGTGTTCGCCTGGGCGCCGCACAAGGCGATCGAGGTGGCGCGCGGCGAAGGCTATGCCGCGCACATGGAGCCTGGCGTGTCGGCCGAGGACTGCCTGTACGCGGATCTCGGCATCGATCCCGGCCGCTACGGCTGCCAGCACTACGAGGCCAGCCAGCTGCTGTTCTACCAGCGCCGCATCGACCCCACCGCGTATCTGGTGCTGTGGCAGGTGGGCCTGGTCGGCGACCAGTCGCTGGCGCGTTTCTCCACCGGCGCGGCCTACCGGCAGGTGCTGGTCGACGTGCTGGCGCGCGACTACCCGCTGGCGCATGAGGTGATCGTCTACCGCGCCGCCACGCTGCCGATCCAGCCGCCGCGGATCGAGCGGCTGGCGCTGGGCGAGCTGCCGCAGGCGGACGTCGGCATGGCCGATACGGTGGTGATTCCGCCGGCGCGGGCCATGCAGCCCGACCGCGAGATCCGCGCCCGGCTCGACGCGCTGGATCAGGCGGTGGCCGGCGACGTTTGAAACACATGGCCGGCCCCGCCCTCGCGGCGTTCGAGATCGATACCGAACGGCTGCACCTGCGCCCGCTGCAGATGGACGACGAGGCGCTGTTCCATGCGCTCTACACCGACCCGGACAGCATGCGCTTCATCGCCCCGCCGCTCTCGGCGGCGCAGGCGGCGCGCTATTTCCGCCGCACCGTCGCCGGCATGCAGGCAACGCCGATCCGCTGGCTGTCGCTGGCGATGCTGCGAAAGCTGTCGCAGCAGCCTCTGGGCATCTGTGGTGTGTCCGACTTCGACGCCGCTGCCCGACGGCTCGAAGTTGGCATACTATTGACCGCTGCGGCGCGGTCGCATGGGATCGCACGGGAGGGGTTGACGGCGCTGATGAGACGACTTTTCGAGCTGATGCCGGTGGACGAACTGTGGGCGCGGTTTTCCGCGAACCATCTGGCAGCGGAACGACTGGTCGCAAGCGCGGGGTTTGCGCCTTGCATCGAGGTTGAAGTGGGAAAGGGGCCTGTGTCCAGACACATCTGGTCGGTTCAACGATCGACCTGGTTTATTCAATGAAGCAAGCCAAACAGGGGAAAGTAATGTCGAACGTGATCGATTTTCTTGAAAGGATGGGCCAGGACGCGCAGCTGCGTCAGGCGTCGCAGCGTGAGATCGAACTGGCGTTGGCTGACGCACAGATCGATCCGGAAATCCAGGTTGCGATTCTTGCCAAAGATCAGTCGGTGCTTGAAAGACTTCTCGGGCACGTGAATGTTTGCTGCATGCTCGCGCCTGCCAAGGAAGACGAAGAAGAGGAGGAGAGTCCGTCGCGTGATGACGAGGAGATCAGTTTGGACTCCGTAATCCGCGTAATGGCTTTGGCAGGCTAGTCGATGTTTCGCATGGGCAGACGGTACCAACTATGTCTTGCCGGATGCGTTTTGCTTGTCGCACTGGTGGGAAACGCGGTTGGAGCGTCCGCGCTTCCATCTGACAGTCCTGCAGCGTTGCTCAAGCAGGCGGACAAACTGAGGACGTCGGACTACACCGAGTCCGCTGCGATCGTGCAGCGGCTCGGTGATGGTTCGATAGCGCTATCCCCCGAGGAGAAGCTTTATTTGCTTTATCTCCGTGCGTGGCAGGCCGCCTATCGTGGCAACTACGAAGCCGCGATTCCAATGCTTGAAATGGTTGTCCGCGATTCAACTGACCCCAACTTGCGCTTTCGCGCAGGAATAACCGCGGTCAACATGCTGGGAATTGGTCATCACTACCAAGCTGCGTTTTCACAACTGGATCTGTTGCTGAATCAACTGCCAAAGGTTACTGATAATGCTGCGCGACTTCAGGGCCTTGTTGTTGCTTCACAGCTTTACATTGAGGCTGGCCAGTATGACCTCGCAGGCAGTTATGCTGATCAGTTATTGAAGGAAATATCGACGAATGAAGGTGTATGCAAAGGTAGTTATCTGAAAATCTACGCGCTCTCTCGGAGCGGTGCTGCACGGATGATCGATGCGGATTTTAAGGGTGGCATCAATGCATGCATTAAGGCTGGAGATTCCCTGTGGGCGAATGGAGTTCGATCCAATTTGGCTTCCTTTGAGATTCAACATGGCGAAGTTGAGTCAGCATTGAAGCTGCTGCGGAAAAATTATTCGGATGTCCAACACACTCGTTATGTACCTCTCATTGCTAGGTTTAATGCTCTGTTGGCGCAGGCATACTGGATGGAAAGTGAGTTCGCGCAGGCGAAAAGATTTGCACTGGATGCAGTCCAAGGCGACGTCAAGAACGAATACACCGAGTCGCTGACCACGGCCTACAAGCTGCTGTATCTGATTGCGCAGAAGCAGCGCGATTTCCAAGCCGCGCTTGCCTATCATGAAAAATACATGGCGGCCGACAAGGGCTATCTGAATGAGGTGAGCGCCAAGGCGCTCGCCTACCAGACCGTGAAGCAGCAGGTGCTGGCGAAGAAGCTGCAGATCGACGCGCTGGACAAGCAGAACCGCATCCTGCAGTTGCAGCGGGCGCTGGACAAGAAGGCGATCGAGACCACCCGGCTCTACATCATCCTGTTGCTGACGGTGCTGGCGTTCATCGCCTTCGTGGCCTATCGGATCAAGCGCTCCCAGCTCAGCTTCATGCGCATGGCGCGCCGCGACGGCCTCACCGGGCTGTTCAACCGGCAGCATTTTCTCGACGAGGCCCAGCGGCAGCTGCAGTACTGCAGGAAATCCGCGCGCGATGCCTGCCTGGTGCTGATCGACCTCGACCATTTCAAGAACATCAACGACACCCACGGCCACGTGGTCGGCGACGAGGTGCTGAAGCGTGCGGTGATGGCATGTCAGGCGCACCTGCGCTCCACCGACGTCTTCGGCCGCCTTGGCGGTGAGGAGTTCGGCATCCTGCTGCCGGAGTGCTCGCTGGAGCGGGTCAATGAGCGGGTCGAGCAGCTGCGCCTGGCGGTCGCCGAGATTCCCCCCAGCGATGCTCTGTGCGTGCCGGTGTCCGCCAGCTTCGGCGTAGCCACGACCGTTTTCTCGGGCTACGAGCTGCGCCAGCTGCTGATCCATGCCGACGATGCGCTGTATCAGGCGAAGAACTCGGGCCGCAACCGCGCCGTGGTTTTCAACGACACCGGCGACATGCCGCAGGACGGCATGCGCAAGTCCCGTCGCGGGACCCCGATGGTCGAGCCGGTGGCCTGACGGCTGTCGTGGCGGCGCCCAGCCGTCGCGATGTGATGGTGAGAGAGCGGATTTCGTGGACAGCGGGGAATCTGCGCGCTAAAAAGGCTGCTTACCCCCGCTGCCGGAGCTGTCCGATGCGCGTCCCGATGTTGCTTTCCATGCTTGCCCTGGGCATGGCCGCCGGCCCGCTGCTGGCGGCCACGCCGCCGCCGGCTGCGTCACCCGCCGGCCCACCCACTTCGGTGACGCTGGCGCCGCAGATCAATGCCGCCGACTTTGCCACCTTCGACAAGACGCTCAGCTCCGATGCGTTCGGCGGCCGCAAGCCCGGCACCCTCGGGGAGCAGCGCACCACCGCGTGGCTGGTGGCGCAGTTCAAGCGCATGGGCCTGCAGCCCGGCAACCACGGCTCGTGGTTCCAGAACGTGCCGGCCGACTCGATCACCCTGCTCAATCCCGACGTGCAGCTGCACATCACCGTGCACGGCAAGGACACCCGCTTCGCCTACCGCACCGACATGATGGTCGAGACGCTGCAGGCCAAGCCGACGATCGACCTGAAGGATTCGCCGGTGGTGTTTCTGGGCTACGGCGCCGATGCGCCGACCTGGCACTGGAACGACTACAAGAACATCGACGTGAAGGGCAAGACGGTGATCCTGCTGGTCAACGATCCCGGCTTCGCCACCGGCGATCCGACACTTTTCAACGGCCGCACGATGACCTACTACGGCCGCTGGACCTACAAGTACGCCGAGGCGGCTCTGAAGGGCGCCGCCGCCTGCTTCATCGTGCACACCAGCGATGCGGCGGCCGGCTATCCGTGGAGCGTGATCCAGAACAGCGGCAGCGGCCCGCAGCTGAGCCTGCCCACCCGTGTCGATCCGTCGCCGCGGCTGCCGGTGGCTGGCTGGCTGACCCACGCCGCGGCCACGCGCCTGTTCGCTGCGGCCGGCCTCGACTTCGACCAGCTGGCGAAGGACGCGGCGAAGCGCGGCTTCAAGCCGGTGCCGCTGCAGGCGACGGCCTCGGTGAGCCTGCACAACCGCATCGGCCACATCGAATCGCACAACGTGCTGGCGATGGTGAAGGGCAGCGTCAAGCCCGACGAGGCGGTGATCTTCACCGCGCACTGGGATCATCTGGGCACCGACCCCTCGCTCAAGGGGCACCAGGTCTACAGCGGCGCGATCGACAACGGCACCGGCCTGAGCATGCTGCTGGAGATCGCTGACGCCTTCGCCCACCAGAAGACTCCGCCGCAGCGCAGCGTGCTGTTCTTCATGCCCACGCTGGAAGAATCGGGCCTGCTCGGCTCGCAGTACTACGCAGCCAAGCCGGTGTTCGCGCTGGACAAGACGGTGGCCGACATTGCGGTGGACGCGCTGCCCATCATCGGCCCCGCGCACGACATGACGGTGATCGGCAAGGGCCAGTCGCAGCTGGAGGACATGCTGGCCGACGTGCTGAAGACGCAGGGGCGGGTGATTTCGCCCGAGACCACGCCGGAGAACGGCTTCTACTTCCGCTCCGATCATTTCAACTTCGCCAAGGCCGGCGTGCCGGCGATGCTGGCCAGCTCCGGCCTCGATCTGATCGATGGCGGCAAGGCGGTCGGTGAGAAGGCCGCCGCCGACTACACCGCGCACCGCTACCACACGCCCAACGACGTGTTCAATCCGGCGTGGGACTACCGCGGCATCCTGCAGGACACCCAGGCGCTGTACGAGCTGGGCCAGAAGCTGAGCCACACCGGCGTGTGGCCGCAGTGGTACCCCGACAGCCCGTTCCGCGCCGCGCGCGAAAAGATGATGGCACCCGCCGGAGCGGCCAAGCGCTGACATCGTTGCGCACCGATCCTCTCCCCTGCAGGGGGTGAGGGCGGCCTGCCCTGGGCCTGTCGACGCCAGGTCAGGCCCACCCGTGGCCATCGCTTTCAGGAGCGACCTACTCGGTCACGCGGCGATGCGATTCCAGAACACCCGTCAGCGGCTTGCCTTGCACCGTGCCTAGTGAAACGCCGAGGAGCTGCGCGATCGTCGGCGCAATATCGACGTTGGGAAACGCCGGGATTTCACCCGCGGGCCGGATGCCGAAGCCAGCCGCAATGAAGATGCCCTGCATGAGCGGGTCTGAGTTGGGGTAGCCGTGGGCGCCGACTTCCCTGGTCGGTGTCACAAACTCTCCGGTGTCGCCCTCGACGAATTCGTAGCCGTCGGAGGCGTAGAGCAGCAGATCGGGCGCCTGATCGCTCTGCGCCGGCGTCGGCCAGCCGTCTTTCGCGGCCTGCTCGGGCGTGAGCGCCGAGCGGATGCCGGGCCTGCCCGCGAAAAGCGCTTGCAGTCTTTGGGTCGAGGCCGCCGTGGCGTGCGGCTGAAAGACCAGCGCGAACCCCCCATCCGGCATGCAGAAGGTGGGCTGGGTCGCCGGGCCTGCCTGCAGGCCGGCCTGCTTGAGCAGGACGTTGGGGCGCAACAGCTGGTGCACGCTTTGCTGGCCGTGGTCGGAGACGATGATGAAGGTGGTGCGGTCGAGCTCGCCGGCGGCGCGCACCGCGTCGATGACGTCCTTCACGCGGTCATCGAGAAAGGCGATGGTGTTGCGTCCCGCGTCGTTGCCGAAGCCTGTCTCGTGCTCGATGCTGTCGAGTGCCAGCAAATGCAGCAGCAGCAGGTCGGGATGATGTTTCTGGATGATGTCGATCGCCGCGCGGGTGTAGACGCGATCGCGCCATGCCTGCGATGGCGCGCCGAAATGCACCAGCTGGTCATGCGTGACGACGCCTTGCCGCAGCAGATCCTGCTCGATGGCGCCGGCGGGATCGGGGTGTTCGGCGAATTGCCAGTCGATGCCTGGCGCATCTTCGATGGCGACCCAGTCCACCTGCGCAGTGGTGAGACCGGCCCGGTGCGCGGCATCGTACACGGTGGGAACGGCGACCAGCCGGGCCTTCGACGCGCCCATGTCGACCCTTGGCGGCGTGGCGGTGCGCTGGTTGACGACGAGCCCGTTGACCAGCACGTGATGCAGGCTCGCGTTGTCGCCGGTGACCATGGCGGTGTGGTTGGGCCAGGTGATGGTGGGGTTGATCGGCTGCATGGAAACCGCATAGGCGCCTTGCCGCATCAGCGCATGCAGCGTGGGCGCGGGCAGCTCCGGCTCATGCAGGCTGGCCGCACCGAAGGCGTCCAGACTGATGACAATCACCTTCGGGCGCTGCGTGGTGGGCGCCGCTTGAGCGCACAGCGGGAGCGCGAGGACGATCGCGGTGGCGACATGTCGAAGCAAGCCGGAGACTGATTTCATCATGCGATCCCGTGGGCGAAGAGAGACGTCTGTCGCAGGCGCTGCTCAGTGGGTGGCTTTGCGCGCATCCGTCGCCTTGCTCGGAGCGCTTGCGGTGGGCGTGCTTTCGACCGGCGGCGAGAGGGTCGCCTCCCCGCGTGATCCTGACTGATCCGGGTTCCATACGAAAGTCGCCACGCTCTGCGCCGGCAGCGTGTAGTGGAAGCGGGTTTCGTCCTGCATCACGGAGATGCGGCGGGCCGTCGTGTTGCTGTTCACCATCACCAGCACGACCGATCCGTCGGTGGCATTCTGGAAGGCCACGTTGTCGATGCCCTTGTCCGTGGCGGTGGACCTGACCCGCACAGCGCCGGGCAACACGAACCGGCTGAAATGCGCGAACGCGTAGTACTCATCGTTGCGACTCACTGCACCCGTGCGCGAGTCGATCATCACCAGCCCCTTGCAGGTGCCGCAGCCGCCGAGATGCGGCCCATACTGCTCGTCGAGCGCGAGGTTCCAGTACACCACGCCGCGCGCCCAGTTCCGGAGCCCGCCGACGAGCAGGTCGCGCGCAAACCAGAGCAGCTCGCCGTTCTTGCTGGACGCCCAGTCGCCACCCGAACACTCGGTGATGTAGGCATCCTTTTTCGGAAAGGCACGATGCACCTGGCTCTGCGCACCGGGACTGCCGCGGTAGCAGTGCCAGGCGACGCCGTCGATATAGCGTGCAGCATCGGGGTCGGCCAACACGCTCAATGGCTGCTGCGGATCGTCCCAGTTGTGATCCCATTCAAGAATGCGGGTCTTCGGCTTGCGCCTCGCCAGCGCAGGGCCGAGATACTGCGCGATGATGCGCGCCCGCGTGGACGCCGGCAATTCCATGCCCGGGTAGGTCACTGGAATAAAGCCCGGCTCGTTCTGCAGGGTCAGGGCGAAGATCGGGATGCCGTACCGGCGGTAGGTGTCGACGTACTTGACGAGGTAGTCCGCGTACGTGCTCTCGTACGGCTCCAGCAATTCCCCGCCAATCAGGTTGGCGCTGGTCTTCATCCACGCCGGGGCGCTCCATGGCGACGCGATGATGCGCAGCTGCGGATTGACGGACATGGCCTCGTGCACGGTCGGTATGACGCCGCGCAGATTGGGCGTGACATTGAAATATTGCAGTGTCGGATCGACTTCGCCAGGCGGCAGATCATCCAGGGTGTACTGCTGCAGCGAGAAATCTGAGGCGCCGATGGTCAGCCGCGTCATGTTCAGATCGAGGCCCGGCGGTGGACCGAACAGCTCGTGCAACAGCGCGCTGCGCTGCCGCTCATCGAGCTTGTGCTGGATCAGCCATGCCGACGCATCCGTCAGCGCTGCGCCGAACCCGACGATGGATTGATAGGTCTTGTGGATGTCGATGACGACATCCGCGGGGACCGCCGCCTGCGCGTTGATTTCAATGTCGGGCTGCGGCGTCAGGCGCAGTCGGCGATCAGCGGTGCTCAGCCACAGCCTGACCGCCGGCTTCGCCGGCAGCGGCATCCAGGTGGCGCCGGACCTTGCGACGGGCGCTCCGGGACGCGACCAATACGCGGCGGCCAGCGTAAACAGGGCCAGCAGAACCAGCGACGAAACCACGACCCAGCCGGAGACGCGGTCACGCTCATCCATGACGCACGCACTTCGCGCCGGGTTCGCTGTCGTGCGCGTGCGACAATCCTGCGGTCACAGCGCGTCCAGGCGATTGTGGGCTGGCAGCGGGCGCGAACGCCGCACCGGAGCACCCGCGGATCTCTCGCTGAGGGCGTTCGCATCCGCTGCCGTCGCCTGCGCCGCAGAAGCACAGGCGTGCACGGCGGGGTAGGTGGGCAGCGTACCGATCGCATGCTGGCCCGGATAGCGCAGCCCGTAGCCCGGCGCGAACAGCCAGGGCCTGGCTTTGGCGTTGCCGGCGCCCGCATCGGGACAGGGCACGCCCGGCCACGGCCGGGCCAGGGTGCCGCGGAAGTTGTAGCGGCCCGCCGCGGACTTCGCCGCGAACAGCACGTCGGTCACGCCCGCGCCCTCGGTGCCCGGCAACCATGCGGCCACGAAGGCATCGGACAGGTTGAGCAGGCGGTTGACGTAGAGCGGACGCCCGGCCACGAACACGGTGACGACGGGCTTGTGGCCCTTGGCCACCGTCTGCAATACGGCCAGATCCTCCGGGTAGCGGTCGCTGTGGCGCAGCGTGGCCGACGGCAGGATGTCGCCGCGGGTCTCCGCGTACGGCGCCTCGCCGATCACCGCGACGATGGCATCGAACGGCGCGAGGTCGATGCCCTGCGCCGTGGCGCTGTAAGTGACATTCGCCGCGCCGTCGGCCGCGCGCAGTGCGGCCAGGATCGTCTCGCCGTGGGGGAAATCCGCATTGGTGTTGTCCGTGCCCTGCCACGTCAGCGACCAGCCGCCGACCTGGTCGGGCAGGCTGTCGGCGCTCTTGCCCACCACCAGGATCTTCATGCCCGCTTTCAACGGCAGCGCCTGGCGATTGTTCTTCAGCAGCACCAGCGACTCGCGCACGGCGCGGCGCGCCAGCGCGCGGTCCTGCAGCGCGCTGGCGTCGCCCGCTCCCGCGCGCTGCGAAGGCCGCGTGCCGAACAGGCCCATGCGCAACTTGGCCCGAATGATCCGGCTGACCGCATCGTCGATGCGCGCCAGCGGGATCTCGCCGTCCCTGACCTGGCGGGTGGTGTTGGCGATGAAGGCCTTCCAGTCGTCGGGCACCATCACCATGTCGATGCCGGCATTGATCGCCTGCGGGCAGCTGGCATTCGTACAGCCGGGCAGCTGGCCGATGGCGTTCCAGTCGGACACGACGAAGCCGTCGAAGCCCATCTTGTCCTTCAGCGCGCCCGTCAGCAGGGCGCGCGCGCCCGACATCTTGCCGTAGTCGACGCCGTCGGCCACATCGTCCCAGCTGCTGTAGGACGCCATCACGCTCTGCGCCCCCGCGGCGATCGCGCCGAAGTAGCCGGCGCCGTGCACGTTGATCATGTCGGCGCGGCTGACCGTGGCGTTGCCCTGGTCGATGCCGTGGTCGGTGGCGCCGTCGCCGATGAAGTGCTTGGCCGTCGCCATCACGTTGTGATCGCCAAAACTGCCCTGCAGGCCGGTCACGTAGGCGCGCGCATACGCGCGTACCAGCGGGCCCTCGCTGGAAAAGCTCTCATAGGTGCGTCCCCAGCGGGCATTTTGTGCAACGGCGAGTGTCGGCGCAAACGCCCATTCGATGCCGGTGGCGCGCACCGCCCGTGCGGTCGCCGCGCCGATGGCCTCGATCAGGGCCGGATCGTGCGCCGCACCCAGGCCGATGTTGTGCGGAAACAGCGTGGCCCCGAAGACGTTGTTGTCCCCATGTACGGCGTCGGTGCCCCAGATGATGGGCACCTTGACCGCCGCGTCGGTGGCCATCGAGGCGTCGTAGTAGGCGTCGGCCAGCGCCAGCCAGTCGCCGATGGAGGCGTGCTTGTTGCCGCCCGGCCACGAGCCGCCGCCGTTGAGCACCGAGCCGATGTAGTACTTGCGCACCTGCGCCGGCGTGATCGACTTGATTTCCGCCTGCGTCATTTGGCCGATTTTCTGCGCGAGACTCATGCTCGCCACGATTTTCCGCACGCGCGCCGTCAGCGCGGGATCGGTGCTGAATCGGCTCCTGATCGCTGGCCAGTCCGTGTAGTGGGTCGGTTGCGGCACGCGATAGCGGAAGGACAGTTTCGTCGGAGCATGGGCGCTGTTTGCCGCTGCCGCGTCAGCTCCCAGCACTGCGCCCCCGCAGTCGGCGGTCGCCAGCACCGCGCACATCAACCACAACCATCGGGTACGGAACATGAGGAGCCTCGATTGTCTGGAGCATTCGCCTGACGATTGGCAGGCAGGTGGTTTCCGCCGAGGCACGCGGACTGCGCGGACAGCCACACTTTCCTGGTGCACATGCTACTGCGGCACAGGGCTGCCGGAAGGTGAAGCAGCGCGCACGAGGTCGTACCGGATGGAAAAAGGCGCCGCGGTACGGCGCCTTGATGGCTACAACTTGTAGTTGAAGCCAAGCAGCACGGTGCGCCCCCAGGTGTCGTATTCCAGCGGGCGGGTCAGCGCAACGTTGTTGGGGAGAGTGGCGATCTGCACCGTCGCATCCGGCGAATTGCTCAGGTTGTTGACCTGCAGCAGGATCGACAGCCCGCTCCAGCGGCCGCTGGAAAACGCGTAGCCCAACTGCAGATCGGTCTGGCGGTTGGCCAGTATCTTGGTGTATCCAAGCTGATCGAACAGGGCCACGGCCTCACCGGTAAACGACGAGCGATAGCGTTCGGCCACGCGCACCGAGAACCCATACCGCTCGTAGAACAAGGTCAGATTTGCCACCTTGCGCGACAGGCCGGGCAGGGTGCCGGGACTGCCGGGAATCGATGAAATGGAGCTGATCGGAATGGAGCTGTTGGTCAGCGAGAAGTTGGCCTGCGCGCCAAACCCTTCCAGCGCGTGCGCCAGCAAGCCACCCTCCAGCGAGCCGGACAGCTCCAGCCCATCCATCTTGCCGCCGGTACCGTTCTTCGGCGTGGTGAACGAGCCGATGTTACTGGTGGGTACCAGTGTCGGCGTGTCGTTGGTGTAGTTCGAGAAGTTGTAGTCGAGCACGGTCTGGTTGTAGATGTAGTTGAGCAGGTTCTTGTGGAACGCCGCGACCGCCACGTAACTGGCTTCGCCGAAATATTTTTCCCACGACAGGTCGGTGCCGACCGCCACGTAGGGCCGCAGCTGGGGGTTGCCGCCGCTGCCGGACCAGAGCACCTGCCCGGCTGCCGGACCATTGGTGATTTTCGAGACGCCGGCGGATGTGGAAACCTTTTCGTCATCAATACGGCCGCGTGCCATGGTTTTGGCCAGACCAAAGCGCAGGTACTGGCGGTCGCCGAGTTTGGCCACCAGGTTCAGGCTTGGCAGCACATTGTTGTACGAGCTACCCCCGGAAATCCTGCCGACCAGTGTGTTGCCGTCCGTCTGCAATGCGACGGATGACTGCTCCGTATGCACGAACTGCACCCCGACGTTGCCACGCAGCGGGAGGCCCGCCACGGTCGTTTCGATATTGAACTTGGCGTAGCCGAGCGGGACTTTTTCCTCGACCGTATAGTTGCGGCTCCAGTCCCCTTGCCCGTTCTGCTGGGTCAGGTAAAACTGACTGTACAGCGCGCCGAGCACGTTGTAGTTGAGGATGCCCGGGATTCCGCCATAGCCCAGCGAGGTCGGGCCGTAGAGCAGCGCCGGATTGATCGGCGTACTGAAATGGTTCTGGTAGGTGCTCTGGGTCGAGCCGTTGCCATTCAGCCATGCAAAGTTGACATTGGCGTGCTTGGTCTTGGTGCGATCCGAATAGGCGAAACCCAGATCCATGCTGCTGAAAATCCAGCCCAGCGGGTGGCTCACCTGCAGACGCAGGGCGTGGATCCTGTCGGTCTGGCGGTCAAACTCCTCGCGGCCGTTATAGCCGTAGTTGTCCGGATCGGTGAAGACCACGGCGGCGGGGTTGCTCAAATCGACGGCCGGCGTGAAGTTTGGATAGCCATTGCCGGCCGGCGTGCTGAACCCGACGCTGGTGAAGGCACCATTGGCCAAGCCGCTGAACAGATAGGCGTCGTGCAGCTGCACCGTTGCGCTGGAGGACGAAAGGTCGGCCATGGCCGTCCAGTCGCCGAGGTAGAACTTGTTGTTCCAGCCGATCGAATACAGCTTGTCGTGTTCCTTGGTGTATTCGTTCTGCAGAATCGGCGCGATGCCGTTCACCGTGCCTGAGGTGACGATGGGCAACGGCTGGCCGGGTGACACACCTACGTTGCTGTAGGAAATGTTGTCCCACGGACTGCTGGACCACTGCGCACCGTTGGTGAATTTCCGCTCCTGATTCGCGCTGAAGTTAAGCCGTTCGCAAGGGTGTGATGGCCCGCAAGCGCCACTCTGGCCAAGGTTTGCAGCGAGCGACGGCGACCAGTAGGCGAGGGACGAGAATCTTGAGGTTGAACCG
>JAJYSM010000071.1 GCA_021793575.1 Pseudomonadota bacterium | reverse complement strand
ATCATCAGACTCATGCCTGGCTGAAACTGAACTTGGTTCTTCTTCATGACGCTTTCTCCGTCTCTTCAGACGGTTACAGCGTCTACCCTCGACGTATCACGGGATGCGACAGGTGGGGAATCAGGAAAGTTTAAGGTTGAATCCGGCGCTGCCGCCGGCAAACATGTTACGAAGTGGGAAGCGGGCGACCCCCACGCAATCGATGTGGTGCTGGCGACCAACATGTTGTCGGTGGGGGTCGACGCAATGCTCCGAACTTAAGCTCGTCGTCCCCCGCGAAAGCAAGGACCCAGTGCCTTTCGTCGGCGCCTCAAGACGCTGGATTCCCGCTTTCGCGGGAATGACGAAGGGGGTGATTCGGCGTTAAGTTCGGAGCATTGGGGGTCGACGTGAATCGGCTGGGGCTGGTGGCGGTCAATGGCCAGCCCAAGGGCACAGCGGAATGCATCCAAGCCACCAGCCGCGTGGGGCGATCCTTCCCTGGTTTGGTTTGCACCGTGCTCACCTGGGCGCGACCGCGCGAACGCTCCCACTACGAGACGTTTGAGCACTACCACGCTACCTGTCTATAAGCACGTCGAGGCGCAACCGGTGACGCCCTTTTCGCCTCGTGCGATGGACCGTTGGAGATTCCGGTTTATGAGACACCAGCATTCCGGAGCATGTGAAGCCAGCATTCCGACCATGTGAGGCCACGATTCCGGCGCACGTGAAGCCAGTGGGTCGTGGCTAATTCCGGATCATGGGACGCCAGTACGGCGCTCCGGTTGAGGTGGGTCATCCTTGCGGATTTTTGTCGATTGGCGTTGAGTCATCGATATCCGGAGTTCAACGATGCATACGCGCGGACTGCCCCGAGATCGGGCTGAAACCAACTCGCCGCGACCGTCAGTTCCTGGCGAAGCGTGTCTGTCGACAACTTGGCGAGCGGTACTGACGAGGCTCGTCAATACCGCTGGCGACGGTGGGCAGCAAGTGGCGAAGCCGGGCAGTCGTCTGGCGTTTTGCAGGAACAAAGCCCTCACCGCCCCACCGCATGAAACGGCCAGAAATGCGGGATCAGCCACATCGACAGCGCGCAGAACATCAGGATCAGCGGAATGCCCACCTTCATGAAATCGGTGAAGCGGTAGCCGCCGGCGTAATACACCATGGTGTTGGTGGGGTAGCCCACCGGGGTGGCGAACGAGGTGGCCGCGGCAAACGCCACCGCCACCACGAACGGGCGCGCATCGACGTGCGCTGCGTGCGCCACGGTCACGGCGATGCCGACCATCAGCACCACCGACGGGTTGTGCCCCATCAGCTCGGTGAGCAGCGCGGTAAGCAGCGCGGTAAGCAGATAGACCATCAGCAGCGCGGCCAGCGGGCCATGGCCGCCGACCAGCCGCATCGCGCCGCCCACCACCGTCGCCGACAGGCCGGTGTGCTCGATCGCCAAGCCCAGCGGCAGGATCGCGCCGAGCAGCACGATGATCTTCCAGTCCATGCTTTCGTAGACGTCCTTGCGGCCGAAGCAGCCGGTCAGCGCCATCGCGGTGGCGCCGCTGATCGCGGCGATCGGGATCGGCAGCCAGCGCAGGCCCGAGGCCAGCACCACCCCCAGCATGATCGCCACCGCGACCAGCGCCTTGCGCGGCGTGCGGTGGGCCTCCTCGCGCTCGCTCAGCACGATGAACGCCGGGTCGTTGCGCAGGCTGGACAGCCCCTGCTCGTCCACCAGCACCAGCAGCACGTCGCCCACCGCCAGATTCACGTCGCTGAGCTTGTCGCGCAGCACCTGCCCGCGCCGATGGATCGCCAGCGCCACCGCGTCGTGGCGCTGGCCGATGCCGGTTTCGCCGAAGCTGCGGCCGTCGATCGGGCTGGCCGGTGCCACCATCAGCTCGACCAGCATGCGCGGGTGATCGGCATCGCGCGGGTAGCGACTCTCCGGCGCATTGCGCAGGCCGGCCTGGCGCTGGAAGTCCTCGATCTTCTCCCAGTCGCCGCGCACCAGCAGCACGTCGCCGGCGGTCATCTGCTGCGAGCGCGGCGACCACATGCGCTTCTCGCCGCGCAGCAGCTCCAGCGGATACACGCCGAAGCGCTCGCCCAGCCTGGCCTCGGCGATGCTCTTGCCGAGCAGCGAGGACTGCTCGGTCACCTCCAGCTCGGTGACGTATTTGCCGATGTCGACCGCTGCCGGCATCTCCGTGTCCACCTCGCGCGGCAGCAGCCAGCGCCCCACCAGCATCAGATACACGATGCCGACGGCCGCCAGCGCCACGCCCAGCGGGGCGAATTCGAACACGCCGAAAGCCGCCATGCCGTGTTTCTGCGCCAGGCTGTCGGCGAGCAGGTTGGAGGAGGTGCCGATCAGCGTGCACACGCCGCCCATCTGCGCCGCAAACGCCATCGGCATCAGCACCCGCGCCGGCGAGGTGCCGGTGCGCTGGCACACGCGCAGCGCCAGCGGCAGGAAGGTGGCGACCAGCGCGATGTTCTTGATGAAGGCGCCCAGCGGCGCGATCACCAGCATCATCGCCAGAGTCAGCAGCCACGGTCGCCGGATCCGCATCAGCAGCCGCGTCAGCGGCTCCAGCGCGCCGGAGCGCTCGATGCCCAGGCTGAGCGCGAACATCGCCGCCACCGTCACCGTGGCCTCGTTGCTGAAGCCGCTCAGCGCCTCGACCGGGCTGATGATGCCCAGGATCACCAGTGCCGCCAGCACCAGCAGCGCGACCAGGTCGATGCGCAGCTTCTCGCTGGCGAACAGCGCCATCGCGCCCAGCACCACCGCCAGCGTGGCCCAGGCCTGCCACGTCATGCGGCCACCCCGGCCGGCGCCATGCGCTGACGGCGCGGTGAGCGCGGGGTTTGCTCGACTCGGCGCCTATCGATACCACGCATGCAGAACTCCAGGGCTTGTTGCCGATGTGGCTTGGCGCCATCCTGTCCAGCGCCAGCGCCGTGATCGACGAGCGGATCGAGCGTCACTGCGGCACCCCGCCGGCGGCCCGACCCAGAGTGGCGGCGGCGACGCATGCATTTCGTGATTGAAGGCCGCCCATGAGTATCGACGATACCGCCTCCGCCCCGCTCCTGACGACTGCCGCCAGCGCGCCGCACCGGCCCACCGTGGCGCTGGCGCTGGGCGCCGGCGGCGCCAAGGGGCTGGCGCATATCGGCGCGATCGAGGAGATCGAGGCGCAGGGCTTCCGCATCGTCGCCATCGCCGGCTGCTCGATGGGCGCGCTGATCGGCGGCATCTACGCGATGGGCAAGCTCGACGTCTATCGCGACTGGGTTTCCACGCTGGCCCGGCTCGACGTGTTCAAGCTGCTCGACTGGACGTTCTCCGGCGGCGGCCTGATCAAGGGCGAGCGGATCATCGGCACGCTGCGCGAGCTGATCGGCGACACCCTGATCGAGGAGCTGCCGCTGGCCTTCACCGCGGTCGCCACCGACCTGGAGCGCGAGCGCGAGGTGTGGCTCACCCGCGGCTCGCTGTTCGACGCGATCCGCGCCTCGATCGCGATACCCACGCTGTTGCGGCCGCACACCATCGACGGCCGCCGGCTGCTCGACGGCGCCCTGCTCAATCCGGTACCGGTGACGCCGCTGATCCGCGCCGCGGCCGATTACGTGTTCGCCATCAGCGTGGACGGCCCCGCGCAGCTGGCTCCCGTGGTTATCGCGACCACTGATCCGGCCGAGGTCAGCGGGTATCGCCAGCGCGTCGGCGGCTTCTTAAGCCGCATGCTGCCGCACAGCGAGGGCAAGCCGCGCGAGCCCGGCGCGTGGGATCTGCTGAACCAGTCGATGGATCTGATGCAGGCGAACCTCGCACGCCTGCGGCTGGCCGCGTACGAGCCGGATCTGCTGATCCAGCTGCCGCGCAATGTGTCGACGGCGTACGAGTTCTACCGTGCGCGCGAACTGATCGAGCGCGGCCGGGCGCAGGCGCGCGCAGCGCTGGCGCACTGGCAGCCAGCCGCCCGGCCGCCGCGCTGCGGCTGAGCGCGCCGCGCGCGCGAACTCAGCGCGGCCCGTGCGTGGCCAGCCAGTGGTCCAGATAAGCCTTCAGGGCGAGCGCGTGGTTGTGCTGCTCGTCACGGGCGGCGTAGAGCAGGGTTACCGGATGCCGCGCGGCGCGTTCGGCCAGCGGCCGCCAGTGCTCGGCGCTGGCGTCCAGCTCGGCGGCATAGCGATGGCGAAAGCCGTCCCAGCGCGCCGGATCGTGGCCGAACCACTGGCGCAGGGCGGTGGACGGCGCCAGCTCCTTCGCCCACAGATCCAGCGCCAGCGCAGGCCTGGCGAGGCCGCGCGGCCACAGCCGATCGACCAGCACGCGATAACCGTCGGCCGGATCGGCCGGCACATGCACGCGTTTCACCGCGAGGCTCATGGGTGCTCTCCCGCCGGCAGCACGGCCGGCAAGAGCGCCAGCATACGACGACGACGAGCGCGACGGTCAGAGTTCCTCGATCCGCGTGACCTTGCCGCGGCGCATCAGCCACGCCACGCCGCGCAGGTCGGCCAACCCCACCCACAACCGGTCGAGCATGCCGTACTTGGAGACGCCGGCGGTGCGCGGGCGATGGCCCACCGGCACGCTCTGGCTGTGGCCGCCGGCGCGCCTGACCAGCGCGGGCAGGTAGCGGTGCATGTGATCGAAGTAGGGCAGGCGCAGAAACACCTCGCGCTCGAACAGCTTCAGGCCGCAGCCGGTATCCGGCGTGGCGTCGCGCAGCATGCGCGAGCGCACCGCATTGGCGATCTTCGAGGAAAGGCGCTTGTTGAAACTGTCGCGACGGGTGGTGCGCCAGCCGGCGAACAGCTGCACCGCGCCAGCGGCCGCATCGCGTGCGGCCAGCAGCTTGGGAATGTCGGCCGGATCGTTCTGGCCGTCGCCATCGAGTGTGGCGATCCACGGCGACCTGGCCGCGCGCACGCCGTTCCATACCGCCGTGCTCTGGCCGCTGCGGCTGACGTGGTGCAGCACGCGCAGCTCCGGATGAGCGACCTTCTGCGCGATGAGCACGGCGCGGCTGTCGTCGACGGAATCGTCGTCGACGTAGATCACCTCGTAATCGACGCGGCCGCGCAACGCGGTGGCGATCTCGGCGAGCAGCGAAGGAATGTTGTCGCGCTCGTTGAACACCGGCACGACGACGGACAGTTGCGGCATGGGAAAGCCTTTCAGCAAGGACAGATGCCGCACTCGACGCGGCAGGGGCGCAGTTTAATGCCTGGCGCCCGCGCTGTTGCTGCGTGCCACGGAATCCGCGCCCATCGCGTCAGCGGATCTTGCCGAGGATGCCTTCCAGCTCGTCGTTGCTGTGGTAGTGGATCACCAGCTTGCCGCGACCGCCGCGCCCCTGCGCCAGCTCGACCCGGGTGGCGAAGCGTTCGGCCAGCTGGCGTTCGAGGTCGGCGATGTTGGGGTCACGCGCGGGCGCGCGCCGGACCTTGCCCTGCGGCAGGCTCTGCGCGCGGCGGGCCGCTTCTTCCAGCTCGCGCACGCTCCACTGCTTGCGCGACGCCTCCAGCGCCAGCCGCTCGGCCTCGTGTTCGGGCAGGGTCAGCAGGCAGCGCGCGTGGCCCATGTCCAGCTTGCCCTCGTCCAGCAGCTGCTTGATCGAGGACGGCAGCTCGGTCAACCGCAGCAGGTTCGACACCGCCGCACGCGAGCGGCCGACGGCATCCGCCGCCTGCTGGTGGGTGAGGTCGAAATCGTCGATCAGGCGCTTCAGCGCATCGGCTTCCTCCAGCGGGCTGAGATCCTCGCGCTGGATGTTCTCGATCAGCGCCATCGCCGGCACCGAGGCCTCCGGTACCTGCTTGACCAGCGCCGGCAACTCGCTCAGCTGGGCGCGCTGCGCCGCACGCCAGCGGCGCTCGCCGGCGATCAGCTCGTAGCTGTTTTTGCCGAGCGCGCGCACCACCACCGGCTGGATCAGGCCCTGCGCCTTGATCGAGGCGGCCAGCTCATCCAGCGCCTCGTCGTTCCAGTGCCGCCGCGGCTGGTACTTGCCCGGCTGGATCTGCTGGATCGGCAGCATGCGCAGCTCGCCCTCCTGCTCCAGCACCGATGGCGCGGCGTCGCCGGCGCCGCCGAGCAGGGCGTCGAGCCCGCGTCCAAGCCCACGTTTCTTTGCAGCGGCCATGCTTATTCCTGCGGAAGGTCGGCGACCGCAGCGAGCGCCGCGGCGAGATCGTGATCGTCGGGCTCGGCCACCGCCATGGCGCCCGCGGCGTGCTGGCGTCCGCGCCGGATCACCTCGCCGGCGAGGCCGATGTAGGCGATCGCGCCGCGCGAGCTGCGGTCATACAGATGGATCGGCTGGCCGTGGCTGGGCGCCTCGGCCAGCCGCACGTTGCGCGGGATGATCGAGCGCAGCACCTTGTCGCCGAAGTGCTGGGTGAGCTGCGCGGACACCTCGTTGCCGAGGTTGTTGCGCACGTCGTACATGGTGCGCAGCAGGCCCTCGATCTCCAGCGGCGGGTTCAGCCGCTGGCGTACCGCCTTGACCGTGTCGAGCAGGCTGGACAGCCCTTCCAGCGCGAAATATTCGCATTGCACCGGAATCAGTACGCCGTGGGCGGCGGTCAGCGCATTGAGCGTGAGCAGGTTCAGTGACGGCGGGCAGTCGATCAGGATGGTGTCGTAGTTGGCCGAGATTTTCGCCAGCTGTTCCTTCAGCCGGTGCTCGCGCGCCAGCGCATCCATCAGCTTGAGCTCGGCCGCGGTAAGGTCGCCGTTGCCGGGCAGCAGATCGTAGTGGGCGGCGGTCGGCACGATCGCGTCGGCGATGGCGGCCTCTTCCAGCAGCACGTCGCAGCCGTTCGGCCGCGCCTCGCGCTTGTTGATGCCCGAGGCCATGGTGGCGTTGCCCTGCGGATCCAGGTCGACCAGCAATACCTTGCGCTTCGCGGCGGCCAGCGCAGCGGCGAGATTGACGGCAGTGGTGGTCTTGCCGACGCCGCCCTTCTGGTTGGCGACAGCGATGATGCGGGCCATGGATGGATAGCTACCGGACGCGGGAGAAGTGCAGTGTAATGCGTCGCTAGCGTGCGCGCTGTGCGGCCGCTGCGCCCCGGGGCGGCCTCTCAGCCGTCGATGCGCTGGCCGCTGCCGCCGTCGAACAGGTGCAGTCGCTCGGCCGCCACGCCCAGCGCCAGCTCGCTGCCGGGCTCCGGCAGCGCCCGCGGCGACACCCGCGACACCAGCGCCTGGCTGCCGTGGCGCAGGTGCAGGAAGATCTCGTTGCCGACCGGCTCGATCGCCTCCAGCCGCGCGCGCAGCGCGATCGCGCCGGCCGCCTGCGGCTGCAGATCCTCCGGGCGGATGCCCAGCACCACCTCGCGCTCGCGCCACGGCTGCCACGCGGCCGTCTGCGGCGGCTGGCCCAGCGCGATGTCGCCCTGCGCGGTGGCAAGCGTGCAGCCAGCCTCGATGCGCAGCGTGCCGCGCAGCAGATTCATCGCCGGGCTGCCGACAAAACCGGCGACGAACAGGTTGGCCGGGCGCCGGTACAGGTTCATCGGCGTGTCGATCTGCTGGATCACGCCGCCGTCGAGCACCACGATGCGCTGGCCCAGCGTCATCGCCTCGATCTGGTCGTGGGTGACGTAGACCATGGTGGCCTTGAGCTGCCGGTGCAGCCGCGCGATCTCCAGCCGCATCGACAGCCGCAGCCTGGCGTCCAGGTTGGACAGCGGCTCGTCCAGCAGGAATACCTTCGGATCGCGCACCAGCGCACGCCCCAGCGCCACCCGCTGACGCTGGCCGCCGGACAGCGCGGCCGGTCGCGCATCCAGCCGCTGCTGCAGCCCCAGCGTGGTGGCCGCCGCCTGCACGCGCTGCGCGATATCCACCGCCGGCAGCCCGCGCAGGCGCAGCCCGAAGCCGAGGTTCTCGGCCACCGTCATGTGCGGATACAGCGCGTAGTTCTGGAACACCATCGCGATGTCGCGATCCTTCGGGGCGACCTCGTTGACCACGCGACCGTCGATGCTGAGGGTGCCACCGCTGATCGTTTCCAGCCCGGCGATCATCCGCAGCAGGGTGGTCTTGCCGCAGCCCGAAGGCCCCACCAGCACCAGCAGCTCGCCGTCGCCGATCTCGAAGCTGGCGCCGGCCACGCCCACGTGGCCGTTGGGGTAGACCTTGCGCAGCTGCTGCAGACGTACGGTGGCCATCGACGCTCCCGCTGCGGGTGGCCACCCGGGCCGGGTTCCGTCGAAGCATGCGCTTGTCTGCACATCGGCGGAGGGTTGGGCTATTCTGCCGATGTAATCGTTTACAGCAAGCGTTTTGAATCGCAGGGAGCCTCATGACCGGCCGCAGTTTTCGTTTTCCCGACGGTTTCCACTGGGGCGCCGCCACTTCGGCCTATCAGATCGAAGGCTCGCCACTGGCCGACGGCGCCGGCGCGAGCATCTGGCAGCGCTTCGCCCACACGCCCGGCATGATGCACAACGGCGACACCGGCGACGTCGCCTGCGACCACTACCAGCGCTACAAGGACGACGTGCAGCTGATGCGCGCGCTGGGCCTGCAGGGCTACCGCTTCAGCATCAACTGGGCGCGGGTGCTGCCGGAGGGCACCGGGCGGGTCAACCCGAAGGGGCTGGACTTCTACTCGCGGCTGGTGGACGAATTGCTGGAAAACGGCATCGTGCCGAATGCCACGCTGTTCCACTGGGATCTGCCGGCCGCGCTGGACGATCGGGGCGGTTGGCTCAATCGCGACAGCGCGCACTGGTTCGCCGAATACGCCGCGGTGATGTTCAAGGCGCTGGACGACCGCGTGCCGCGCTGGACCACGCTCAACGAACCCTGGGTGGTCACCGACGGCGGCTACCTGCACGGCGCGCTGGCGCCCGGCCACCGCAACAAATTCGAGGCGCCGATCGCCGCGCACAACCTGATGCGCGCCAGCGGCGCGGGCATCCAGGCGTACCGCGCGCACGGCAAGCACGAGATCGGCGTGGTGTTCAACATCGAGCCGAAATACCCGGCCTCGGACAGCGCCGAGGACCTTGCCGCCACGCGCCGCGCGCACGCCTACATGAACCAGCAGTTTGCCGATCCGGCGCTGCTCGGCAGCTATCCGCCCGAGCTGAAGGAGATCTTCGGCGAGGCGTGGCCGGATTTTCCGGCCGAGGATTTCAGGCTCACGCAGCAGCCGGTCGACTTCGTCGGCATCAACTACTACACCCGCGCCGTGGTGAAGCACGACGCGCACGCCTATCCGCTGCAGGCGCTGCCGGTGCGTCAGCCCAACCGCACGCATACCGAAACCGGCTGGGAAGTGTTCGCGCAGGGCCTGACCGACACGCTGATCGGCTTCAAGCAGCGCTACGGCGACATTCCGCTGTACATCACCGAAAATGGTTCCGCGTTCTACGATCCGCCGGTCGCCGAGGGCGGAACGCTGGACGATCCCCTGCGCTGCGACTATCTGCGCAAGCATCTGAAGGCGCTGCACCGGGCGATCGAAGCCGGCGTGAATGTGCGCGGTTATTACGCGTGGTCGCTGATGGACAATCTCGAATGGTCGCTGGGATTTTCCAAGCGCTTCGGGCTGTACCACGTCAACTTCGCCACCCAGCAGCGCACGCCCAAGGCCAGCGCGCGGCTGTACGCGCAGGTGATCGAGAGCCACGGCAGCGTGCTGGACGAACCGGAGCGCCCTGTGGGAGCGGCTTCAGCCGCGATGCCTTTGCCTTGATCTGGAACCATGCCAGAAGCTGTCGCGATTGAAACTGCTCCCACCGGGTGGGCCACTACGCGCGCCCAAGCACCAGCAGATGGCGCTCCGCATCCAGCCCGGGCACGTGCAGCGCACGCACGCTGCGCACTTCGAAAGCGGGCGGCACGCCCGGCAGCTCGTCGTCCGGCCGCTTGCCCTTCATCGCCAGCCAGATGCCGTCGGGCGCCAGCAGATGGCCACCCCAGCCGAGCATGTCGGCGAGGCTGGCGAACGCGCGCGCGGTGATGCAATCGAACTGGCCCTGCACGTCCTCGACGCGCGACTGCACGGCGCGCACGCCGTCGAGCTTGAGTGCGCGGATCGCCTCGCGCAGAAAGCGCACCTTCTTGCCGTTGGAATCCACCAGCAGCATCTCGCGCCCGGGCGCCGCGATCGCCAGCACGATGCCCGGCAGGCCCGGACCGGTGCCCAGGTCGGCCAGCGTGGCGCCCTGCACATGCGGCAGGATCGCCAGCGAATCGAGCAGGTGGCGGGTGATCATCTGCGCCGGATCGCGCACGGCGGTGAGGTTGTAGGCCGCGTTCCAGCGCTCCAGCAACGCCTGGTAGTCGAGCAGTCGCGACACCGCTTCAGCTGGCAGCGTCAGCCCCAGGGCGGCCACGCCCTGTTCCAGTCGGGCCTGCAAGGCGTCGCGCGCGCTCATGACAATTCCTGTGACTGATCTGGCCCGGCAGTATCCGGGCCGGGCCGCGGCGATGCCAGCGGCGGCGCAAAAAAAACCCGCCGCAGCGGGTCGCAAGGTGGTTACATCCCCTGTGCGCCGGCGCTCTCGGGCACCCTGGCGCGATCCGGCTCAGGCCGCGTCCAACTCGACCCGGGTCACCATCATGCCGCGTTCACGCAGCGCGCTGTTCAAGGTCTGCTTCAAGCGCATGCCGAGATCGCGGCGATCGACGTGATCGACTTCCACCGCGCCGCGCAGCGCTTCCCGCGCACCGCACCGGATCAGCTGGTCGACCTGTCCGAACACCACGTCGGCGCGCTCCGGCTCCAGCACCTGCCAGTACACCGTGCCGCGCACGTCGTCCGCGTCGAGCAGCGGTTCCTCGAAGCGCAGCGTCTGGCCACCCAGCTGGATCCGGTTGGCCACCCGCTCCAGCCCCGGCAGCACCATGTGCAGGCCCGGCTGCAGCAGCCGGGCCGGCTTGCCGCGTCGATGCAGGCTGTACACCTGGCCTGCCGGCACGCGCCGGATCGCGCTGGCAAGCAGCGCGGCTGAAACGACGAGGAACAGGGTAAGCGAGGTCAACATGGCTGGCAGATCAGATACTTGACGATGGTTTCTTCAACCGAAACGAGAGCTGGAGGATACAGCCGCTTGAACGGGTGAATATTAACCTGCATTTAACGGGGAAATAATTTTCGGCGTGTCCCCTACCTGCCGATTTTACGGTGATCGATTTTGCATTCAGATACTCAGGTCACACCACGGTTATCGGCCTGCAACACCGGAGGTTGATTGCTGCGCAGCGTCAGGCCGCTGGGCTTGGCCCTGCGGCGCGCGCGCCGATCACCGTGCAAAAACCTTCTGCAGTGCAACAAATGCTTGTTTTGCAAAAGCTTTACAAATCCCCATGAAAACGATTACGTTCGCATCGCAGAAGGGCTCACGTGCGGGAACACGACCCAACATGACGGCAACCACCGGCAAGGCGGCAACCATCAAAGACGTGGCTCGCGAGGCCCGGGTCTCGGTGGCTTCCGTCTCGCGTTCGCTCAACGGCAACGGCGGTGTCACCGCCGAAACCGCCCTGCGCATCCGCGCCGCCGCCGATCGGCTGCACTACGTGCCGCACGCCGCCGCGCGCATGCTGATCACCCGCCGCAGCAACACCATCGGCGCGCTGCTGCCCGACCTGTACGGCGAGTTCTTCTCCGAGCTGATCCGCGGCATCGACCTGGCCGCGCGCGCACGGGGGCTGCACCTGCTGGTGTCCAGCTCGCACGACGGTGCCGAGGATGCGGCGGCGGCGCTGCGCGCGATGCAGGGCCGCGTCGACGGCATGCTGATTCTGTCCGCGCACGTCGATGCGGCATTCCTGCAGGCGAACCTTCCCAGGTCGCTGCCGGCCGTGCTGCTCAACAGCGCGGTGACCAGCCCGGCCTACGCCGTGCTCAATGTCGACAATTACGCTGGCGCCTACGCGATGGTGCGGCATCTGCTCGGCGCGGGCCACGCCAGCGTGGCGCTGATCGCCGGCCCGGCCGGCAACTTCGACGCGCAGCAGCGCGACAAGGGTTATCGCGCGGCGATGGCGAAGCACGCCCCGCATGCGCCGATCACCGTGCTGGCCGGCGATTTCAGCGAGGAGTCGGGTTACCGCGCCGGCCGCGAAGTGCTGGCGCTGCGGCCGCGGCCGCGCGCGGTGTTCGCCGCCAACGACATGATGGCGGTGGGCTGCCTGGCCGCATTCAAAGAGGCCGGCGTGCGCGTGCCGCAGGACATCGCGCTGGCCGGTTTCGACGATATCCCGATCGCCCGCTACGTCACGCCGCCGCTGAGCACGGTGCGCGTGAGCATCGCCGAGCTCGGCCGCAGCGCGCTTGAACGGCTGGCCGCGCTGCTCGAAAAAACCGAACCGCTGCCGGCCCATGCCGACACGCTGGGCTGCAAAATCGTGATCCGCGAAAGCTGCGGCGCCAGCCTCATCGCCACATCCATCCAAAACATTCTCAGCACGTCACATCCGTAGATCTTCCCGGGGAGGGGTAACATGAAAACGTCACTGCACTTCAAAAAGAAATTGCTGGCCAGCCTGATCACCGCGACAGTGGTCGCGCTCGCGGTCGGCACGCCATCCATCTCGATTGCTGCGAGCGCCGATGCCACCCTGCGTGGCCACGCCGCTCCCAGCGCGATGGTTACCGCCAAGGAAATTGCCACCGGCGCCGTGCGCCGTACCAAGGCCAGCGGCGATGGCAGCTACGCCCTCGTCGGTCTGCCGCCAGGCACCTACCAGGTGGATGCCGGCCCGGGCACGGCGCAAACGGTCACACTGAGCGTCGCTTCCACCGGCACGCTTGACCTGACCAAAGCGCCCTCGGCCGCCAACGCCACCAACCTCAATGCGGTGACGGTCTCCGCCACCACCTTGCAGGACGTCAAGACGTCCGAAGTGGGCACCCAGGTGTCGCTGCGCCAAATTGACACGACGCCCGAGGCATCACGCAACTTCCTCGAATTCGCCGACACCGTGCCAGGCATGGTGTTCACACGCAACGCAGACGGCACCACCAGCCTGCGCTCCGGCGCCCAGGCCAGCAGCGCGATCAATGTGTACATCGACGGTGTGGGCCAGAAGAACTATGTGTTGTCCGGCGGAATCACCGGCCAGAACGCCAGCCAGGGCAACCCGTTCCCACAGCTGGCAATCGGCGAGTACAAGGTCATCACCTCCAACTACAAGGCGGAGTACGACCAGATTTCCAGCGCCGCTGTGGTCGCCGACACCAAGTCCGGCACCAACAAATTCCACGGCGACGTGTTTGGTGATTTCACCAACACGACAATGCGTGCAGAAACTCCCTCTGAGGCGGCCAATCACAAGAAAACCCCCTCCCACGAAAAGGACTACGGCTTCGACCTGGGTGGCCCGATCATCCAGGACATGGCGCACTTCTTCATCGCCTACGAAGGCAAGGAGTTCGATACCCCGACCACGGTGGTACCGGGTGGCACAACGGCGTACTGGAGCCAGCTGCCGGCCAGTGCGCAGGCACAGTTTGGCCCTGCCAGCTTGCCCTTCAAGGAAAACGACTGGTTCGGCAAGATCGACTTCGAACCGACCGACCGTGATCGTTTCGAGGTCAGCGGGCACTACCGTGACGAGACTTCGCTCGGCAATTTTACCTGGAGGGGCTGCTGCTGGGCAGCGTGAAGGGGTGAGTGGGCATTGCCTTGCTCCCTCTCCTTTGCGGGAGGGGACACCCTTGCGCCGCGGCTGATTCGGAGCGGCCGTTGATGGCGGTTCCCGCGAGCACGCACCCCTCTCCTCAATCCTCTCCCCGCCGGGGAGAGGAGGCGAACGCAACGAGCGCTTTGCTCTGTTCAGAACTTGCCCGCGCGGAAGTCGGCGATGGCCTCGTGGATCTGCTCGGGGGTGTTCATCACGAACGGGCCGTAGCGCGCCACCGGTTCGTTCAGCGGCCGGGCGGCGACCACGATCAGCCGTGCTGGCTGATCGGTACCGGTGAGTTGCAGACGGTCACCGTCGGAGAGCACGCCCAGCTCGCTGCGGCGCAGTGTTTCACCGCCGACCAGCGCCGCGTCGCCGTCGAACACGTAGGCAAAGCCGTGATGTGCGGGCGGCAGCTGCAGCGTCAGCGCGGCGCCCGGCTGCAGGCTGACATCGAGGTACAGCGGCGCGGTGGGAATGCCTTCGACCGGGCCGACCGCGCCGGCCAGTTCGCCGGCCAGCACGCGCACTTCCACGCCCTCGGCCGGATGCACCACCGGGATGCGCTCCGGTGCGATGTCCTGATAGCGCGGCGCGGTCATCTTCTGCGCGGCGGGCAGGTTCACCCACAGCTGGAAGCCCCACATCAGGCCGGCCTCCTGCTGCGGCATTTCCGAATGCAGGATGCCGCGCCCGGCGGTCATCCACTGCACGCTGCCGGCCACCAACTTGCCGGTGTTGCCGTGGTTGTCCCGGTGCAGCATGTTGCCGGCCAGCATGTAGGTGACCGTCTCGAAGCCGCGGTGCGGGTGCTCGGGAAAGCCGGCGATGTAGTCGTCGGCCTGGTCGGAGCGGAACTCGTCCAGCAGCAGGAACGGGTCGAGCATGTCCAGCCCGGGCTGGCCGATGATGCGCTTGAGCTTGACGCCGGCACCGTCGGCGGTGTCCATGCCGCGGATGCGGCGGGTGATGTGGCGGTCGCTCATGCGCTGGCTCCGACAAACATTCCGTAAATTTCCGTGTGTGTGTGGGAGCGACTTCAGTGCACCCAGTGGCCGCTGCGCTGGCGCGGCGGCGTGTTGTCATCGTGCTCGTCCGGCGGCGGCTGCACCATCGCCTCCACCTCCGCCTCGGTGGCCGGCTTGGCCTGCCAGTACTGGTTGACCGCGCCGAGCACGGCCGGCACCTGCGCCAGGCACTCGTCGTACTCGTCGTCGCTGAGCTTCTCGAATTCGGTGTCGGCGCTGAGGATGCCCTCGTCCACCGCCAGCGCCATCACCGGGCCGAGCAGCTCCATCAGCTGCGGATCCTCGGACAGACGGCTTTCCCACAGGCTGGCGCGCAGGTCGATGCCGCGACTGAAGCCCTCGCACCAGCCGGCGGCGGACAGCATCGGGCCGGTTTCCAGCTCAACCTCGCCGAGAATCGGCTCGTAGGCATCCACATCGAG
>JAJYSM010000070.1 GCA_021793575.1 Pseudomonadota bacterium | reverse complement strand
GCCGCCATCGCCCAAGCACGCTGCCGCGTGCAACCGAACCGCCTCTACCCCAGACCACCTCGACCCAAACCCCATCTCCACCTCGCGTACAAGCTGGCGTGCTGAGGCTTAAGTTGAGAGCATTGGCTTGAGGTGGGGATGCTGGCAGATCGTCGCCAGAGTGCTTCACGCGGCGTCGGGGCTTTGTTCAGCATGATGCGCTGGGCCATACACTATGGATTGCACACTGATTTGACCGATATCGTTATCGGTGTGCATCCGCGGCATGCCGACTTCTACATACGCTGTTACGGCTTCGAAAAATTTGCGCCACCGACAAGCTACGCCTTGGTGCGCAACAACCCGGTGGTACTTTTGCGCCTCCGACTGCTCGAGGCACTGGCGAAACCCGAGTTGCCACGAGGGCTCGCTGATGCGCGCGACAACCCGCTACCCGGCAGCGCGTTCTCGCATCGCTTTGCGTTTGAGCCGGAGCAACTACGTGGCTCCTTGATCGCGGGCCTTCTGAAAGCCCGCTATTGCATTGATCCGGGCCAGCAGATCGAGCCGGCGGCTGGCCAGCGTAGTATGGCGTTGCAAGCTTGAGGGTACCTATAAGCTGCCCGCGTGTCCCTCATGTTTTACGCCGGGGTCTGCGGAGGGATGATGTGCAAGTTGCCCCCAACATTGTGCTGAGCGTTTGAGACCTGCCGCCTTGGACCGGCCGCACGAGATATAGTCGCTGTTTCGCCTGATGGACCAGTCGATCAATTCGCCCAGCGCTTCGCGATGCCCGTGTGGTTCTCCTCGTGCGCATCGCGGGTCAAGTTCGACCTCTTTGGCGCCGCATGGACTCTTGGGCGAACGCCTTGCGATCGAAACTCGCCGATTTGCTGTGGAGCTGGCCATCTCGCCGGGTACGCATCTGCGCCGTGTATCCTGTCTTGCCGTCTTTTCGCTTGCGTGTCGTGATCGTACCCTTTTGCTACGAGCCTCTCTCTGTAGCGGTTTCGTGGCAACCATGTGGCAACCATGTCAACAAATGTCGGAAAACGGACAACAGTCTATCGGGCAGTTTTACCTCGTAAATGGCTAAAAACGTAGCTTTTCCGCCATCTGACGCGATGTGGCGTGTCTGCGTGGCCCCGATGATGGACTGGACCGACCGGCACTGTCGCTATTTCCACCGGCTGCTGTCGCCGCGGGCACGGCTGTACACGGAGATGGTGACGAGCGCCGCGCTGGTGCGCGGCGGGCAGATCCGTCTGCTCGAGCACAGCCAGCAAGAGCATCCGCTGGCGCTGCAGTTGGGTGGCAGCGATCCACACGAGCTGGCGCAGGCGGCGCAGTTGGGCGCCGCGGCCGGCTACGACGAAATCAATCTCAACGTGGGCTGCCCGTCGGATCGGGTGCAGTCCGGGCGCTTCGGTGCCTGCCTGATGCGCGAGCCGGCGCTGGTCGGCGACTGCGTGCGGGCGATGCGCGAGGTGGTGAGTGTGCCGGTGACGGTGAAGTGCCGCATCGGCGTGGACGATCAGGACGACTACGCCGACCTGCAGCATTTCACTGGGACGATGCTGGAAGCCGGCGTCGGGGTGCTGGCGGTGCATGCGCGCAAGGCGTGGTTGCAGGGTCTGTCGCCGAAGGAAAACCGGGATGTTCCGCCGCTCGACTACACGCGGGTGTACCGGCTCAAGCGCGAGTTTCCGCAGCTGGTGGTGGTGATCAACGGCGGCATCACCACGGTAGCGCAGGTGCGGGCGCATCTGGCCCAGCTGGACGGTGTGATGCTGGGTCGGGCGGCGTATCACGATCCCTACCTGCTGGCGCAGATCGAGGCGGCGCTGCATGACGAGCCGCTGCCGTCGCGCGACGACGTGCTGCGGCATCTGCGGCCCTACGTGGAGGCCGAGTTGGCGCGCGGCACGGCGCTCAAGCACATCAGTCGGCATCTGCTGGGGCTGTATCAGGGTGAGCCTGGCGCGCGCGCGTTTCGCCGCACGATCAGCGAGGGCGCCCATCTGCCGGGCGCGGGCTGGGCGCTGATCGAGCAGGCGATGGCGGCATGTCCGGGGCCGGCGTGACAGCCGTCGGTCATCCGGTCAGTATTCAGCCCTGATTGCCCAAGCTGGATCTTCCGGCGAGCGCTGTGCGGAACGACCACTGATGCCCATCAACAAAAGCTTCATCCTGCTTCTGCTCGCATCGTCGCTGCTGGGTACTGCGTCGAGGGTGTCGGCGCAATCTGCCAGGCCGGTGCTGTCCCTCGACCAGGCGGTGCTCAAGGTGCAGCAGGAAACCGGTGGCACGGTGCTGTCGGCCGAGCAGCGCAGCGTTGGACATCGGCTGGAGTACCGCATCAAGGTGCTCACGCCGGAGGGGCACGTGCGGGTGATGGCGATTTCGTCGGAGGCGAGCAAGAATCCGCCTTCGACCCATTCAAACAAGAATCCGTCCGCCCGAAGTGCGGACAGCAAGGAGAGACACTGATGCGCATCCTGTTGGTGGAGGACGAGGCGCCGCTGCGCGAGACGCTGGCGGCGCGCCTGAAGCGGGACGGTTTTGCGGTGGATGCGGCGCAGGACGGCGAGGAGGGCATCTACCTCGGCCGCGAAGTGCCGTTCGACCTCGCGATCATCGACCTGGGCCTGCCCAAGATGTCCGGCATGGAGCTGGTCAAGGCGCTGCGCGAGCACGGCCAGCGCTACCCGATCCTGATCCTGACCGCGCGCGGCAGCTGGCAGGACAAGGTCGAGGGGCTGAAGTACGGCGCCGACGACTATCTGGTAAAGCCCTTTCACGTCGAGGAGCTGCTGGCGCGCATCAACGCGCTGGTGCGTCGCGCCAGCGGCTGGTCCAAGCCGATCCTGGCCTGTGGCATGATCAAGCTGGACACCACCGCGCAGACGGTGACGGTGGAGGGCAAGCTGGTCGACCTCACCAGTTACGAATACAAGGTGCTGGAATACCTGATGCTGCACGCCGGCGAACTGGTCTCCAAGGCCGACCTCACCGAGCACATCTACCAGCAGGATTTCGACCGCGACTCCAACGTGCTGGAAGTGTTCATCGGCCGGCTGCGGCGCAAGCTCGATCCGGAAGGCACCCTCAAACCCATCGAGACCGTGCGTGGGCGCGGATACCGCTTTGCCATCCCGCGCACCGACGGCGACGACGAGTGATGCTGCGTCGCGCCGTCCGCTGTCACTGGCGGCGCGCGCGGCGGTAGCGACCGGGTTCGTGCTGGCGGGTTTCCTGGGGCTGGTCGGCCTCACCCTCTCGCAGGCGAACAAGGAGCGCGCGCTCAGCAGCCTGCAGCAGCGCCTGCAGAATTTCGCGATCGCCTACATCACCAACTTCGACGTCAACCGCTACGGCCGCGTACTGCCGCCGGACACCTCGCCCGATCCCAATTTCTCACGCCCCGGCTCCGGGCTGTACGCGGTGGCGCTGGGTGAGCGCGGCTATCACTGGGAATCGTCCTCGGCGATCGGCCGCGACTTCAATTTCCTCAAGCCGCTGGCGCCGGGCCAGACCCGCTTCGTCGGCCCGGTCGATACGCGCATGGGCCGGTTGTACTACTTCAGCTACGGCGTGGCGCTGGACACGCTGGAGAAGAAATCGGTGCCGCTCACCATGACGGTGGCGCAGACCGAGGATCAGTTCGAGGGCGATAACGCGGTGTATCGGCGCACGCTGGTGATCTGGCTGGCGATCCTCGGCGTGATGCTGATCGTGCTGCAACTGCTGCTGCTGCGCTGGAGCCTGACGCCGCTGCGCAAGGTGGCCAGCGACATGAGCCGGGTCGAGCGCGGTGACAGCGAGCGGCTCGACAGCCAGTATCCGCTGGAGCTGACCGGCCTGACCGAACGCATCAATGCGTTCATCGACAACGAGCGCGAGCAGCGCACCCGCTACCGGCATACGCTGGCCGATCTGGCGCACAGCCTGAAGACGCCGCTGGCGGTGATCCGTTCGCAGCTGGAAACGGTGTCCGCCGACGAATCGCTGCGGCGCAGTGGCGTGCTCGATCAAGTGCGGCGTATGGATGAGCTGGTGGCCTACCAGCTGTCGCGCGCCGCCACCTCCGGCCGCCAGACGTTCGCCAGCGCGGTGCCGATCGCCGGCCACGCCGAGGATCTGGTGCAGAGTCTGGAGAAGGTCTACGCGGCCAAGAACGTGCTGTGCGAATTCGACATCGACGACGACGCGGTGTTCTATGGCGAGCAGGGCGATCTGCTGGAGCTGATGGGCAACCTGCTGGAAAACGCCTTCAAGTGGGCCAGCCATCGCGTGCTGCTGGTGGTGAAGATCGAGCCTTCGGCCGGCCGGCAGCGACCGGGGTTGCGCCTCAGCGTGGAGGACGATGGCCCGGGTATCGCGGCGGATCAGATCGAGAAGGTGCTGCAACGCGGTGTGCGCGGTGACGAGCGGGTGCAAGGCCATGGCATCGGCCTGTCGATCGTGCAGGACATCGTGCATGCATATCGGGGCGAGCTGGTGGTCGACCGTTCGCCGGAATTCGGCGGCGCGCGCTTCTGCGTGCGGCTGGCGCCGGTCTGATCGGGCGCGGCGCGCGATTGGTGTTTGCGCCCCTGCAGAAGCCTCGCGATGCCGGCGATGCAGCCTGGCTACTGGATCGATCCGGGCAGCAGGGATTGCCAGCCAAGGTGGGACTGATGCACGGGACTGGGCGGCGGCCCGGCGTCGCCTGAGCGATCGCTGGAGCGGCCGCTGCTGCCGCCGGAGCTGTCGCCCCCGCTACTGGTGCTGCTGCTGTGCGAGGGACGATCGCGGGTCAAACCCAGCGCATCGCCGCCGCTGCCGTTGCTTTCGTGTGCGCTGCCAGCGTTGTCGGCGCTGGCGTGCGCCGAGCTGTCGATGTCCTGGGTGTCCACGCTGGTCGCAGTCACGCTGCCGATGCCGGCAATACACAGGGTCAAGCCCAAAAGCCAATGTCTGGTGCGCATGGCGATGCTGTTTCCATCCCGCTGGCAAGGCTTGGATCGTCTCAGAAAGACCGGGCCGCTGCCAGTGCTGCGCCGCCCCGTCGCGCGGCGGAGTCAACCGGCTAGAATCCTGCGATGCCGATCTCGCCCTGCATATTTTCCAGCCGCCGCCGCGCCCAGGACATCCATTCGCAGGGTGGGCCGGGCTGATGCAACCGGCGCAGTTGCTAGCCGCGTTGGCCCCCGGTGAACCGCTGTCGGGCGCACACCTGGCCCGGCAGGCCGGGGTGACCCGCGCGGCGATCTGGAAGCAGGTGGAATCCCTGCGCGCGCGTGGCGTGCCGGTCGCGGCGCGCGGCGCCACCGGCTACCAGCTGCCGTGGCCGCTGCAGATGCTCGACGCGGCGCAGATCCGCGCCGCGCTGCCGCGTGCATTGGCGCGCTCGCTCGGCGCGTTGGAGGTGCACTGGGAGCTCGACTCGACTTCCAGTGAACTGCAGCGCCGCGGCGCCCAGGCGGCCGACCTCAGCGTGCTGCTGGCCGAAACCCAGACCGCCGGCCGCGGCCGGCGCGGGCGCTGCTGGCTGTCGCCACCGGGATTGAACCTGTATCTGTCCTGCCTCAAGCGCTTCGACTCCGGCGTGGCGGCCACCGCCGGGCTGTCGCTGGCGATCGGCGTGATCGCGCTGCGCGCGCTGGAGCAGCTGGGGCTGACCGGCGCCGGCCTGAAGTGGCCGAACGATGTGCTGGCGAGTGCCGGCAGCCCGCCGGGCGGCAAGCTGGGCGGCATCCTGGTCGAGCTGAGCGGCGAATATCAGGGGCCGTGCGCGGCGGTGATCGGCATCGGCCTCAACCTGCGGCTGACCCCGGCGCTGCGCGAGCAGGCCGGGCAGCCGACCTGCGATCTGGCGACGCTCAGCGGTGACGGCACGCCGCCCGATCGCAACCGCGTCGCGGCGGTGCTGATCGCCGCACTGGTCGACGGCCTGCACCAGTTCGAGCGCGACGGCTTCGCCGGCTTCCGCGCGGACTATACGCGGCACGATCTGCTGCACGGGCAGCCGCTGCGACTGAGTGGAGCACTCGGCAGCTTCGACGCCACGGGTGCCGGCGTCGATGGCCGCGGCGCGCTGCAGGTGCGCCTGGCCGATGGCAGCGTGCGCCGCGTCGACAGCGCCGATGTCACGGTGCGGCGGGCATGAAGCTGCTGCTCGACCTCGGCAACAGCCGGCTGAAGTGGGCGCTGCAGGCGCAGCCGGGCAGCTGGCTGGCGCATGGCGCGGTGGGCTGGCAGCAGGACGTCGCCGCCACACTGCGCGTGGCCTGGGCGAATCTGCCGCCGCCGTCGGCGGTGCTGGGCGCCTCGGTGGTCGACGCCGCGCGCGAGGCGCAGCTGGCGGCGGTCGTCGCCGAGCGCTTCGGCAGCGAACCGTTCTGGTTGCGCACGCCGGCCAGCGCCTGCGGCGTGCGCAATGCCTACGCCGAGCCGCAGCGGCTCGGCGTGGATCGTTTCCTGGCGATGGTGGCCGCCCGCGCCGAGGGTCGCGCGCCCTGCGTGCTGGCCGGGGTGGGCACCGCCCTCACGCTGGATGCGCTGGCCGCAGACGGCCGCCACCTTGGTGGCCTGATCGCGCCGGGACCGCAGCTGATGCAGCAGTCGTTGCTGGGTGCGACCGCGCAGGTACGACCACAGCGACCGGGAAAGATCCTGCAGTTGGCCGACAATACCGCCGACGCGGTGGCCTCCGGCTGCTGGCAGGCGGCGGCGGCGCTGATCGAACGTTTTGCCACGCGGCTGGCCGGCGAACTGGGCGCCGGCGCCGGCCTGATCCTGGATGGCGGCGACGCGGCGCCGCTGCTGCCGTTGCTCTCGTTGCCGGCGCAGCTCACCGGCGATGGCGTGCTGCGCGGGCTGGCGGTGTGGGCGCAGATGCCGGCCGCGCCTCCCGGCTAGAATGGTCGTATCGCCGCGCCCGGGGGTTCGATGTTTTTGCGTTTGCTGTTTGTGCTGCTGAGCGCGCTCAATATCGCGGTGGGCGCGTGGCTGCTGCTGGGCCAGCCTTATCCGCGCGGGGGCAGTCCGACCGATCCCGGCGTGCCGGAATTGCGCCTGCTGTCGGAGCTGCCGCAATCCGCCAGCGCGCCGCTGCCGCCAATCGTGAGCCCCGTACCGGCGACGGCTGCCGCGGCGGGCGTGGCCCAGCGGGCATGCCTTTCGCTCGGTCCGTTCGCCACGCCGCAGGATCTGCGCAATGCGCGGCAGGCGTTGGCCCCCGAGGTGACGCGCATGCGCTCGCGGCAGGAGCAGACCAGCCAGGCTAGCGGCTGGTGGGTGTATCTGCCCCCGGCCGCCAGCCGCGCGCAGGCGCTGCAACAGGTGCGCGAGCTGAGCGCCCACCACATCAGCGACTACTTCGTGGTCAGCTCGGGCGATCAGTCCAACACCATCTCGCTGGGCGTGTTCAAGGATCCGGCCAACGCGCGCAAGCGCCGCGACGAAATCGTCGCCGCCGGCTTTCCCGCGCGCATGAGCGAGCGCAGCGAAAGCGTGCCCGAATACTGGCTGGATCTGGTGGTGGCCGACAGCGCGCACTTCGACTGGCGCCGCCGCATCCGCACCGCCGGCGTCGGCTCGCACAGCGCCGGCTGCTTCTGAGCGCCTTTCGGCATGCGCTGCCGCCCCTGCTAGAATCGCAGCCCTGCGCCGGCATAGCTCAGTTGGTAGAGCAACTGATTTGTAATCAGTAGGTCGCGGGTTCGATTCCTGCTGCCGGCATACCCGATGTGATTTCTTCGCTGCGCGCACAGGTGCAAGCGCGGTGAATGCTTGCTAGGATCATTCCGGGGTGGCTGCGCAGGGGCAGCCGGGGTGACACACATGCAGACGTTCAACGCACACTGTGCCTTCTGGCATGGGGCAGTGCAGTTTGCAGGGATGCTCTGGGTCAAAGTCGCAGGCAGCGCGCAGTTGAAGATCACGACGGCACACGGTAGCGAACTGGTTTCGTGGTGTTCGGGTGCGCGGTCGCGGCGCGAGGACGAACTGGCGCGCAGCCGCCAGTTCGATGTGGAGTCGCAGCCGCCATCCGTCCTGCCGGGCATCCGCACGCAAGGCATATTGGCTGAGTGATGCAGACTCACGGCGCATGCTCTGCGCCGGGTTGGCCGATTGGACACGGCCATGGCTGCTTCGCTCCGGATGAGCGGCCGCTGCGGGCGTGGCCGCGGCGCTTTGGCGACTGCACGATGCTAAAACGCAGCCGCAGCGCTCGGTCCGCCCACTGCGATGGTGCCAGGCCAACTGGTGGCATGGACAGCGTGCAGCAGTTCATTCCGGTAAACTTCGGCGGACGGCGTGTCAGGCGCAGTGCGTGAGGGTTTGTACCCGAGGGTGCTGTCCCGGTGTCCGTCACCGGCGACGCGCAACTCCGGTCCACCGCAAGTCGTCGCGCGCACATGGGCGGCGGGCGCGGTGGCAGTGGTTCGCGGCTGCCGCGAGGCAACCGCAGCGACACACCTCAGGCAGGCAGATCATGCACCAACAGACGGTTTCACTGATTGGCGTGCCGACCGATATCGGCGCCGGGCATCGTGGCGCATCGATGGGTCCGGAGGCGCTGCGGGTGGCCAATCTGTTCGCCCTGCTGGAGCGCTGCGGCCTGCACGTGGTCGATCGCGGCAATTTGCAGGGGCCGCTCAATCCCTGGCAGCCGCCGAGCGCGGGCTATCGTCACCTGCATGAGGTGGCGGCGTGGAATACGGCCGTCTATACGGCCGTTTATCAGGATCTGCGGGCCGGCTGCCTGCCGATCATGCTGGGCGGCGATCACTGCCTCGCGATCGGCTCGATCTCGGCGGTGGCGCGCCACTGCGAGGAGCAGGGGCGGCCGCTGCGCGTGTTGTGGCTGGATGCGCATACCGACTTCAACACCGCGCATGCCACGCCTTCCGGGAACATCCACGGCATGCCGGTGGCCTGCCTGTGCGGGCACGGGCCGGATGAACTCACCCGGCTCAATGGCAGCAAGCCGGCGACCCGGCCGGAGGTGTTCCGGCAGATCGGCATCCGCTCCGTCGATGCGGCCGAGAAGCAGCTGGTGCGCGAGGCCAGCGTCGGCATCTTCGATATGCGCCGCATCGACGAAGTCGGCATGAAGCGCGTGATGGAGGAGGCGCTGGCCGGCGTCGACGCCAACACGCACCTGCATGTGAGCTTCGACGTGGACTTCCTCGATCCCAGCATCGCGCCGGGCGTGGGCACCACCGTGCGCGGCGGCCCGAACTACCGCGAGGCGCAGCTGTGCATGGAGATGATCGCCGACACCGGCTGCCTGGCCTCGCTGGATATCGTCGAGCTGAACCCGGCGTACGACAAGCGCAACCAGACCGCCAAGCTCGCGGTGGATCTGGTCGAGTCGCTGTTCGGCAAGTCGACGCTGATCCGCTGACCGCCCAGTCCGCATCCCTCACCAAGCGAACCCCATGCAGACTCGCGTACTGACCGGCATCACCACCACCGGCACCCCGCACCTGGGCAACTACGTGGGCGCGATCCGTCCGGCCATCGAAGCCAGCCGCCGCGCGGACGTCGACGCGTTCTACTTCATGGCCGACTACCACGCGTTGATCAAGAGCGACGATGCCGCGCGGATCGAGCGCTCGCGGCTGGAGATCGCCGCCAGCTGGCTCGCCGCGGGGCTGGATCCCGCGCGCGTGACGTTCTACCGGCAGTCGGATATTCCGGAGATTCCCGAGCTGACCTGGTATCTCACCTGCGTCGCGGCCAAGGGCATGCTCAACCGCGCGCATGCGTACAAGGCGGCGGTAGATCGCAATACCGAGGCTGGCGAGGACGCCGACGCCGGCATCACCGCCGGCCTGTACATGTATCCGGTGCTGATGGCGGCCGACATCCTCGCGTTCGATGCGCACCAGGTGCCGGTGGGCCGCGACCAGATCCAGCATATCGAGATGGCGCGCGACCTCGGCCAGCGCTTCAACCATATCCACGGCCGCGAGTTCTTCGTGCTGCCCGAGGCGCTGATCGAGGAGCAGGTCGCCACGCTGCCGGGTCTCGATGGCCGCAAGATGTCCAAGAGCTACGACAACACGATTCCGCTGTTCGCCGGCGGCGCGCGCCAGTTGCGCGACGCGATCATGCGCATCGTCACCGACTCGCGCCTGCCGGGCGAGCCGAAGGATCCGGACAGCTCGGCGCTGTTCACCCTCTATCGCGCGTTTGCCGGTGAAGCCGAGACGGCCGCGTTCCGCCAGGCGCTGCTGGACGGGCTCGGCTGGGGCGAGGCGAAGCAGGCGCTGGTTGAGCGCGTCAACGCCGAGGTTGCCCCGATGCGCGATCGCTATGAATCCTTCATGGCCGACCCGGCCGGCATCGAGGCGATCCTGCAGCAGGGTGCGCTGAAGGCGCGCGCGATCGCCACGCCGAAGCTCGCCGCGCTGCGCGAGGCGCTGGGGCTGCGTTCGGCCGGCACCGCGAGCATCGCGGCAGCGCACCCGAAGGCCGCGCCGCGGCAGGACAAATCAGCGCGCCTTGCCAGCTTCCGCGATGCCGATGGCCAGTTTCGCTTCCGGCTTTTCTCGGCCGAAGGCGAGGAGCTGCTGCTGTCGATGCCGTTCGCCGATCCCAAGGCCGCCGGCGCGCTGCAGAAGCAGCTCAAGGCCGGTGGCGCGGCGGCCGGTGTGCTGCGCGTGCTGCCGCTGGGCATCGCGCTGGAACGCGAGGGCGTGGCGGTGGCCAGCACGCCCGACTACCCCGACGCGGCGGCGCGCGATGCGGCGCTGGTGCGGCTGCGCGAAGCGCTCGATCAGCTCGCCGCGCAGGATGCACGCGCGACCGCGCCAACCGATGGAGCGTGACCGATGCGCTACCTCGCCCTGCTGCTGCTCGCGCCCTGGCTGCTGATACTCGGCTGGGGCTACTGGGCGTATCCGAAGCAGCTGCCGCCGACCGCGCGCCGGCGTCTGTTCGATCTGCTGGCGCTGGCGCTGGCGGCGATCATTGCGGTGCAGGGCGCGCGATGGGGTTTCGACCGCGCCGTGCTGCCGCTGCCCGGCCAGTTCGGTCGCACCAGTGGCGCGATCTGGCAGCAGGTGCTGCCCGCGCTGTACGGCTACGGCGGTTTTGCCGGCGTGCTGCTGCTGGCGCTGTTGCTGCGCCAGCGGATCTGGCGGCGGCGTGACTGAGCCGCCGCTGCGCTACCTGCAAGGCTATGCACCGGTGCTGCAGGACAAGGTGCGCCAGCTGATCGCCAGCGAGCGCCTGGGCGAGCACCTGGCCACGCGCTATCCGTCGTGCCACGCGGTGCAGAGCGACAAGGCCCTCTACGCGTACACGATGGGGCTCAAGCAGCAGCACCTTAAGAACGCGCCCGGCATCGACAAGGTGCTGTACGACAGCAAGCTGGACGTGGTGCAGCGGGCGCTGGGCCTGCACACGGCGATCTCGCGCGTGCAGGGCAGCCGGCTCAAGGCGAAGAAGGAGATCCGCGTGGCCGCGCTGTTCAAGGCGGCGGCGCCGGAATTCCTGCAGATGATCGTGGTGCACGAGCTGGCGCACCTGAAGGAACTCGATCACAACAAGCCGTTCTATCAGCTGTGCCAGTACATGCTGCCGGACTACCATCAGCGCGAGTTCGACCTGCGCATGTACCTCACCTGGCGCGAACTGACTGGGTCGAATCCTCCGGAAAACCGGGAGCCTCCCGACCGTTCACCCTGAGCGTAGCGCAGCGAAGTCGAAGGGCAACCTTGGACGGCCCCTGCACAGCGCCCTTCGACTTCGGCCCTGCGGGCCTACGCTCCGGGCGAACGGCCATGGCAGTTCACACCCATTTGAAACGAGAGTGACCATGGATAGTGCAGCTTTACAGAAATACCTGCTGCGGTTGTTCGAGCGGCACGATGTCGAACTGCAGCCGGACGAAGACGGCTGGCTGGTCACCGACGACGATTTTCCAGCCATCCGCGCGCAGTGGCACGCGGGTGCGGCCGGCGCGCCGGGCCGGCTCGATGTCGACGTGGTGCTGAGCGAAGAGCGGCGGATCGAGGAGAGCTTCGCCGGTGTGGGCGAAGGCGAGGCCGGCTGCCGCGACGCCTTGCACACGTTCGAACACAACGTCTTCCACCTGCTGCTGGCCGCCTGCTGGTACGTCACTGATGACCGCAAGATGCAGATCACCGCGTGGGACATCGGCGTGCGCACGTGGGACGTGTTCATCGGCCCGTTCAGTGTGCGCGGCGCCGAGCCGGCGGACCTGCCGATGCTGGCCGCGGCCCTGCCGGCGATCGAGGCGGTGCTGAAGCGCGAGTCGCTGACCCCCGAACTGCACTGGCTGCGGCTGGTGCACCAGCACGCGGCCGACGGCACCATGCGCTGCGAGGCCTTGCTCGACAACGAGCCCTGGACAGCGGGCACGCTGGCGCTGGATTCGATCGCGTGGCCCGCGGCCGCGCACGACTACAGCGCACGCTGTTTTGTCATGCTCGATGTGCGCGATTACTGATTTCCGGATGCGGCGAGCCAATAAAAAAGCGCCTTGCGGCGCTTTTTTATTGGCTGAAACGATCGGCTCAGTGCGGCATGGCCAGATCGTCGAGCATCGCCTTGAGGAAGCGCGCCGCCTCGCCGCCGGTCGCGGCGCGGTGGTCGAAGGTCAGCGACAGCGGCATGCGCCGGTGCACTTCGATGCCGCCCATCACTGCCACCACGTCGTGGCTCAGCTTGCCGGCACCGATGATGGCGACGGTTGGCGGCACCACCACGGGGGTGGCGTAGCGGCCGGCGAACATGCCGAAATTCGACAGGCTGATGGTGTAGCCGGACAGCTCCGAGGCCGGAATGCTGCGATCCTCCACCTGGGTGCGCAGCCGCTTGATCGCGCCGCGCACGCCGGCTGCATCGAGCATGTCGGCGTTGCGCAGGGCCGGCACGAACAGGCCGTCGTCGGTGTCCACCGCGATGCCGATGTCGACATGCGGATGCAGCGTGCGGCTGAGGTTCTTGCCGTCGAACCAGGCGTTCAGTGCCGGCACCGTCTTGCACGCGAACACGATCGCCCGGATCAGCCGCGCGGTGATGTCCTGCTTGCCGATCCAGGCATGCAGGTCGGCGTCGTCGACCAAGGTGGTCGGCACCACCTGCGCATGGGCGTCGGCCATCACGCGCGCCATGTTGCGGCGCACGCCCTTCAGCTGCTCGGGCTGGCCGCTGGCGGTCTGCGACGGCGATGCGGTGCGCACCGGCTTGCCGGCGAGCGAGACGGGGCTGCGTTGCAACTCCGGCGCTGGCAGTTCGGGTGCGAGGTGGCGACCGGCCGCGACCGCCACGGCGCGAGCGGGCGCCCCACCGAGCGCAGCGGTGCCATTTGCGGCGGCATCCTTCACGTCCTTCATCGTCACCACGTCGTCGGCGCCGCTGGGGCGCACGCGGGTCAGGTCGATCTTCATTTTCCTGGCCAGCGCGCGCACCGCAGGTACGGCCTTGACGCCGCCGATGCTGGCGGCCTGCTCGACGTGCACGGCATTGGAGCTGACCATGGCGCCGACCACGGTGCCTTCATCCTCGCGATCCGCGGTGGCGGCCGCCGAGGCGGGCGCGGGTACCGCGGCTTCGGTCTTCTTCGGGCCGTGATGGTGGCCGGTGGATTCGGCCTCGGCGCGCTGCCTGGCGTTCGGGTCGGGCTCGAAGTCGGCCAGCGCGGCGCCGGTCTCGATGATGTCGCCGGCGGCGCCGTGCAGCTTGGTGACCCTGCCGGTATACGGCGAGGGCACGTCGACCACCGCCTTGGCGGTTTCCATCGAGCACAGCGGCGCGTCGAGCTTGATGTTGTCGCCCACCTTCACGTGCCACTCGACCACGGTGGCGTCGGGCAGGCCTTCGCCGAGGTCGGGCAGGTAGAACGTCTTGATATCAGCCATGGGATTCATCCGGGAACGGGGAACAGGGAACGGGGAACGGGTCGGGCTCGCGGGAACTTCATGTTCCCCGTTCCCTGTTCCCCAAGCCAGATCAGCTTGCCGCCAGCGTGCGCTTGGCCGCGTCGACGACGCGCTCCACGCTGGGCAGGTATTTCATTTCCAGGCGGAACAGCGGGATGTGGGTGTCGAAGCCGGTGACGCGCTCGACCGGCGCCAGCAGGTCGTAGATGCACTCCTCGGCCAGCCGCGCCGCGATCTCGGCGCCGAAGCCGGCGGTCTTGGGCGCCTCGTGCACGATCACGCAGCGGCCGGTTTTCTGCACCGATTCGGCGATGGTGTCGAAGTCCAGCGGGGTCAGCGTGGCGACGTCGATCACTTCGGCGCTGATGCCGGCCCGGGCCAGTTCATCGGCGGCTTCCAGCGTCTCCTTCACCTGCGCGCCCCAGGTCACCAGGGTCACATCGGTGCCGTCGCGCAGCACGAAGCACACGTCCAGCGGCAGCGCCTCGCCGTCGTCCGGCACCTCCTCCTTGTACTGGCGATAGATGCGCTTGGGCTCGAAGAACATCACGGGATCGGGATCGCGGATCGCCGCCAGCAGCAGGCCGTAAGCGCGCGCGGGCGAGGACGGCATCACCACGCGCAGGCCGGGGATGTTGGTGAACAGGTGCTCGTTCGCCTCGGAGTGATGCTCCGGCGCACGGATGCCGCCGCCCCACGGCGCGCGGAATACCGCCGGCACCGTGATGCGGCCGCGGGTGCGGTTGCGCATGCGTGCGGCGTGGCAGGCGATCTGCTCCATCATCGGGTAGATGAAGCCCTCGAACTGCGCTTCGGCCACCGGCTTCATGCCGGCCGCGGCGAGGCCGACGGTGACGCCGGCGATGGTGGTTTCGTCCAGCGGCGTGTCGAGCACGCGCAGCTCGCCAAATTTTTCCTGCAGGCCCTGGGTGGCGCGGAACACGCCGCCGTTGAGACCCACGTCCTCGCCCAGCACCACGACGCTGTTGTCGTGCGCCATCTCGTAGGCGAGCGCCTGGGTGACCGCTTCGATGAGAGTGATTTGTGCCATGGCTCAGTGGGCCTTCTGTTCAAGCGAAAGGACATAGTCGCGCTGTTTGGCGAGGTCGGCCGGGACTTCGGCGAAGATGTAGTCGAACATCGCCGAGACCGGCTGGGTCTTGGTCTCGAGGTAGGCGTTCACCTCGTTGTCCATCCACTCGTCGCACTCGGCCTTCCAGGCTTCCTC
>JAJYSM010000069.1 GCA_021793575.1 Pseudomonadota bacterium | reverse complement strand
CGGAAATCCGTTCGTTTCGGCGAAAGTGGCGACGGATGCCCCTGTTTTCGCACCCCGTTGGTGCGATTTGCCTGCTTGGTGCGCAGAGGGGCGCTGCGCCGATCTCAAGCCCGACAGGCTGCTAGATGGCGGTATGTATGACTTTCCGGGGTGCCATGGGACGGGGCGAAAGGGGTTCGTGGTGCCCGGGGCGGGGATCGAACCCGCATCGCCTTGCGGCGGAGGGATTTTAAGTCCCTTGCGTCTACCAGTTTCGCCACCCGGGCGGGAGAGGGCGCGGCGCCCGGCCGGAGCCCGGCGAGCGGCGCAAAGGGTAGCATGGGCATGCTCGCGCCGATGCCGGCGCCGCGTTCAGACCAGGCTGTTGAAGATGTGGATGCCGGCGCTGTACTCGCCGATGATGGTGCCGGCGCTGACCAGGAAAAAGTTCAGCAGGGTGCGCGCCACGCGGTTCTTCCACCAGCCGCTCCAGTGCACGATGTCGTCGCGCAGCGTGTCGAAATCCGCCACGCGGGGATGCCGCACCCAGGCTTCGGCCATGGCGCTGATGCCGCCGGCCGGGATGCCGGGGCGGAATGGTTTGATCGGTGCCGCGATGAAGGCGGCCAGGATGCTCAGCGGATGGCCGCCGGCCGCCACCGCTCCGAGCGCGGCGAAGCCGCCGGTGAACAGCACCCAGGCAAGCAGCGCCTGCGTGCCCAGTGCGGTATTGCGATGGAACGCATAGGCGATGGCTGCAAACACCAGCAGCACCAGCCCCGCGGCCAGCCATTTCGGCCAGCGCGCCTTGGGCGGCGTGGTGGACAGTGCAGCCACGGTGGCGGCGGGGTCGGCCTGCTGCTCGCGCAGCAGGGTGGTGATGCCCTTGAGATGGCCGGCGCCGATCACCACCAGCACGCGCCGTGGTTCCATCGTCGCCGAATGCGCCGCCTCCTCGCGCAGGCGCGCGGCCATGTAACTGTCGCGCTCGCCGATCAGGCTTTCGTAGAGCGGCTTCGATTCGCTGGCGAATTCGCTGAACGCGCTTTCCAGCAGATCGCCCTGCTTGAGTTTCTCGATCTCCTGCTGCTCGATTTCCTCGCGTTCGAAGACGCTGGCCAGCAGGCCGCCGAGCAGGCCGAAGCGTTGCCAGAAGCCGACGCTGCGCCAGGCGCGCTTGAGCGTGGTGCCGACCTCGCGATCGATCAGCCACAGCGGCAGGCCGCGCTGGTCGGCGCCATCCATGGCGGCCTTCATCTCGGCACCGGGCAGGATGCCGGACTGATCGGCCAGACGCTTCTGGAAGGTCGACAGCACCAGGCTGGCGGCGACCATGCCGGCCTTGCCCTGGCGGATCACCTTGAACAGGTCCATCTGCTTGAACGCTTCCGGATCGCGCATGCCCTGCGCGCGGCTGTCGCACAGTTCCACCGCCACCGCGTCGAAGCGCTCGTGCGCCAGCAGCGCCTCGACCGCGTCCACGCTGCTGCGCGACACGTGCGCGGTGCCCAGCAGCACGTACTCCACGCCGTCGCGCTGCACGCGTTCGATCGGCTGGCCCTGCAGGGCAGGCAGCAGGGCGAGCTCGGTCTCGGGGAGGTTCATGCGTTGCGCGTGCCGGTCGTCAGGGGAATCCCCAGCATGGGGACAGCCGCGGCACGGAACAAGCGGCGTGCGGGCGCGTCAGTCACGAAAGCGCCGCAGCAGATCCTCGTAGGCGTCGATGCGGCGGTCGCGCAGGAATGGCCAGATGCGCCGCACGTGCTCGCTGCGGGCCAGATCGACCTCGGCCAGCAGCAGCTCGCGTGCGTCGGTGCCGGCCTGGGCCAGCATTTCGCCCTGCGGGCCGGCGACGAAGCTTGAACCCCAGAACTGGATGCCCGCGCCCACGCCGGAAGGGTCGGCCTCGTGACCGGTGCGGTTGCACGCCAGCAGCGGCAGGCCGTTGGCGATCGCGTGGCCGCGTTGCACGGTGATCCAGGCGTCGCGCTGGCGATCCCGTTCGGGCGGCGCATCGTTGGGGTCCCAGCCGATCGCGGTGGGGTAGAGCAGCAGCTCGGCGCCGGCCAGCGCCATCAGCCGCGCCGCTTCCGGGTACCACTGGTCCCAGCACACCAGCACGCCGAGCCGGCCGACCGAGGTGTCGATCGGCTGGAAGCCGAGGTCGCCGGGAGTGAAGTAGAACTTTTCGTAGAATGCCGGATCGTCCGGGATGTGCATCTTGCGATAAGTGCCGGCGATCGCAGGCGAGCGGTCGAACACCACCGCCGTGTTGTGATACAGCCCCGCCGTGCGGCGTTCGAACAGCGACGCCACCACCACCAGCTGCAGCTCGCCGGCCAGTCGGCCGATGCGTGCGGTGCCGGAGCCGGGAATGCTCTCGGCCTGATCGAATACTTCCACCGACTCGTGCTGGCAGAAATACGGCCCGTTGTGCAGCTCCTGCAGCAGCACCAGCTCGGCGCCGGCTGCTGCCGCCTGGCGCAGGCCGGCCTCGACTGCATCGAGGTTGGCAGCGCGGCTGCCGCGGTCGGTTTCCTGCAGCAGCGCAACCTTGAGGGTGTGGCGCGTCATCGGCTTCAATCCTGATCTCAGGCGTAGCAGTTTAGCCGATGCCGGCGAGGCTCAAGCCAGCCCGGCCGGCAGTTGCATGGTGAGGCAATGCAGGCTGCCGTTCTGCCAGATCAGCGGGCGACACGGCACCGGCACGATCTCGCAGCCCGGGTGCGCGTGGCCGATGATGCGCGCGGCTTCGCCGTCGGCCGGGTCGCCATAGGCCGGCACCAGCACGGCGCCGTTGACGATCAGGTAGTTTGCGTAGGATGCCGCCAGCCGCCGGCCTTCATCGAGTATGGGTTGGGCCCACGGCAGCGGATACAGCCGATACGGCTGGCCATCGGCGGTGCGCAGCGCCGCCAGCTCGGCGGCCATGCGCTGCAGCTCGGCGTGATGCGGGTCGGCCGCGTCGTCGCAGGCCTGGAACACAATGCGCCGGTCCGGCGCAAAGCGGGCGAGGGTGTCGATATGCGCGTCGGTGTCGTCGCCTTCGAGGTAACCGTAGTCCAGCCACAGCACGCGCGCGGCGTGCAGGCTGTCGCGCAGGATCGCGCTCATCTGTTCGCGCGATTGTTCGGGATGGCGCTGCACGAGGCAGCGCCAGGTGGTGAGCACGGTGCCCGCGCCGTCGCTCTCGATGGCGCCGCCTTCCAGCGCCCAGTCGATGCGCCGGTGCTGCGCCTGACCGAACACGCCGGCCTGCACCAGTCCGCCGATCAGCGCGTCGTCCCGTTCGGCGCCAAACTTGCCGCCCCAGCCAGTGAAGCGGAAATCGGTGAGCTGGTGCCCACCGTCAGCAGCGCTGAGCGTGATCGGGCCGGAGTCGCGCAGCCAGGTGTCGTCGTATGGCAGTTCGACGAAGCGGATACCTGCGAGGTCGACACCGGCGCCGCGCAGCAGGGCCTCGACGCGACGCTGCAGGGCGCAGTCGGCCACCACGATGATCAGGCGCTGGAATCGCGTCACTGCGGCCGCCAGCGCGACATAGGTGGTTTCCACTTCGGCCAGCCGCGCGGCCCAGTCGGTGCCGGCATGCGGCCACGCGATCAGCACCGCAGCTTGCGGTTCCCATTCCGCCGGCAGGCGCCAGGAGGGGTCGGTCATGCGCAAGATCTCGTGCAGGCGGGGAAGGGAACGCGGCGGCGGATTGTACGACGGGGCGCGGCTGGCGCACACAAAAACGCGGCCCGTGCTGGCACGAGCCGCGTCGTGGTGAGGCGATTCAGTTGGCGGCCGCCGGGTCGGTATTGTTGCCGGCCGGCGTGTTCAGCACGGCGTGGATCACGTGGCTGCGCTCGAAGTACACGATGAAATGCGCGTAGTCCCAGCGGTTGATCACCGGATGCTGCTTGCTGTCACCACCGCGCGGGGGCAGCTTGCGCAGCGGCGCGCCCCAGGTCTTTTCGACCTGCGCCATGCTGAGGCCGCGGCGGGGCAGGTGCATGCCCTGTTCCTCCTGCACCCGGCGCAGCAGCAGGCTGTCGCCCTTGCTGGCCGGCGCGGCGGCGACGGCCTGCGGCAGCGCCAAGGTGCCGGCGGCAGCCAGCATCATGATGACCAGCAAACTGTGCGTGAACTTGACCATGGTTGCCCTCTCCCGGCTGAAGCTGTGTGCGGCGTCGTTGTAGCAGAACAGGTCATGGCGCGCCACGCCGTGATGCGCCGATTGCGATGCGTTCGGCATTCGGCATTCGGCCGCGGCGGGCGTTCTCCCTGCGGCCGGTCGAGAATACTCCCATGACCGCTATCATGGAGGGCTGCGGGTGGCTGGCCGCCCGGTATGGATGCTCTTTCGGCAATGATTTCCTTTCGACACTTCGCCCTGCGCCGCGGCAGCCGCCTGCTGCTTTCCGATATCGACCTGGTGATCCAGAGCGGCTGGCGCCTGGGCGTGATCGGGCGCAACGGCTGCGGCAAGTCCAGCCTGTTCGCCGCCCTACAGGGCAAGCTGGAGGGCGATGCCGGCGAGCTGGACATGCCGGCCAGGCTGCGCCTCGCCTCGGTAGAGCAGGAGACGCCGGCACTGCCGGATCTGGCGATCGACTACGTACTGGGCGGCGACGAAGAGCTCGCCGTCGTGCTGCGCGAAGAGGCCGATGCGCAGGAGCGCGGCGACACCGAGGCGATGGCCCGCGCGCATCACCGCATCGAGGAACTGCACGGCTACGATGCGCGCGCCCGCGCCGGCCGGCTGATGCACGGCCTGGGCTTTGCGCCGGAGACGCACGAGCGCACCGTGCGGGAGTTCTCCGGCGGCTGGCGTGGCCGGCTGAACCTGGCGCGTGCCCTGATGTGCCCGTCCGACCTGCTGCTGCTCGACGAGCCCACCAACCATCTGGATCTGGATGCCGTGCTGTGGCTGGAGGAATGGCTGCGCCGCTATCAGGGCACGTTGTTGATCATCTCGCACGACCGCGAGTTCCTCGATGGCGTGATCACCCACACGCTGCACCTCAACGACGGCAAGGCCAAGCTGTACACCGGCAACTACAGTGCGTTCGAGCGCCTGCGCGCCGAGCAGCTGCGGCAGCAGCAGATTTCGCACGAGCGCGAACAGGCCGAGCGCGCGCACCTGCAGTCCTTCGTCGACCGCTTCAAGGCCAAGGCGAGCAAGGCCAAGCAGGCGCAGTCGCGCATGAAGCGGCTGGAAAAACTCGCCGGCACCGAGGCAGTACGCGCCGAGCGGCCCTTCAGCTTCCAGTTTGCGGTGCCCGGGCGCCTGCCGGACTCGATGACGCAGCTGGAAGACATGGTCGCGGGCTACCCCGCCTTGCACCCTTTCCCCCCCGGGGAGAGGGCTGGGGTGAGGGAACACGCTGGCCAGGAAGCGGCATCGGAGCGTGCTTCGATCGAGGGCTGGGCGAGCCTCGGCCCCTCATCCGCCCCTTCGGGGCACCTTCTCCCCGCAGGGGAGAAGGGCGTGGTGGTATTGCGCGACGTGCGTTTCAGCATCGAGGCGGGCGACCGCATCGGGCTGCTCGGCCCGAACGGCGCCGGCAAATCCACCCTGGTGAAGACCCTGGTCGGCGAGCTCGAACCGCTGGCTGGCGTGCGCAAGGTGCACAAGGACCTGAAGATCGGCTACTTCGCCCAGCACACGGTGGAAAGCCTGCGCGCAGGCGCCAGCGCGCTCGATCACCTGCAGGACAAGGCGCCCGGCGTAGCAGTGCAGGCCATGCGCGATTTCCTCGGCACCTGGAATTTCGCCGGCGACCGCGCATTCGAGTCGGTCGACGGCTTCTCCGGTGGCGAACGGGCGCGCCTGGCGCTGGCGCTGATCGCCTGGGACAAACCCAACCTGCTGCTGCTGGACGAGCCGACCAACCATCTGGATCTGGACATGCGCGAGGCGCTGGCCGACGCGCTGGCCGACTACGACGGCGCGCTGGTGCTGGTGTCGCACGATCGGCATCTGCTCGGCATGGTCTGCGACAGCTTCTGGCGCGTCGCCGACGGCATGGTGGAGAGTTTCGACGGCGATCTGGACGACTACGCCAAGTGGCTGCGCTCGCGCGGCGCGGCCAGCAAGAAAGCCGCCAAGGCGGGCGCCGCGGCCAAGCCTGTGGTGGTCGTTCCGCTGGAGTCCGCCGAGGAGCGCCGGCGCAATGCCACGGTCCAGCGCGAGCAGGACAAAACCTCGCGCCAGCGGGTGAAGCGCATCGAAACCCGCACCGCCAGCATCGACAGCGAACTCGCCGCGCTGGAGGCGCAGCTGGCCGATCCGGCCACCTACCATGGTTCCACCAGCGAGATGATGCGGCTGGGGCAGCGCCAGGCCGAACTGCGGCGCGAGAAAGAGGCGCTGGAGGCGGAATGGCTGGAACTGTACGAGCGTCTGGAAGCCTAGGATCCGCCGTGAATGCCCGGCCGGAGCCATCGCTGCACCTGTGGCTGCCCGCGCTGGCGGCGTTCGCGCCCGGCCATCCGCTGCGCGAACTGCTGCCGCGGGCGGATCGGCAGGCCGACGGCGCGGCCGGCTATCTGGCCGGGCTGGACGAGTTTTTTCGCGGCGCCGGCAGTCCGCTGCCGGCCGCGGCGCTCACCCGCGAATGGATCGCCGGGGATGCCGCCGCGACCCGCTGGCTGTCGGCCGATCCGGCCTGGGTGCAGCCCGACATGAGCGGCGTGCGGCTGTTGGCCTGCGGCCAGCTGCAGCTGACGATGGCCGAGGCGCAGGCGCTGGCCGAGCCGCTGCGTGCCGTGTTCGATGAGGCCGGCATGCAGCTTGAAGTTTCCACGCCGGATCGCTGGCATCTGCGCCTGCCGCCGGAACTCCCGCTGCCGCTGTTCGCGGCGCCCGAACAGGCGCTGGGCGAAGACCTCGCGCAGCATCTGCCGCCGGGCGTAGACGGACGCCGCTGGCGCGTGCTGCTGAACGAGATCCAGGTGCTGCTGCATCAGCATCCGCTGAACGCCGCGCGGCGCGCGCGCGGCGCGGCACCGGTGAACAGCCTGTGGCTGTGGGGTGGCGGCACGCTGCCCGGCCGCCTGCACAGCGTGCTGCGCGGCGTGATCAGCGACGATCTGCTGCTGCGTTCGCTGGCCGCGCGCGCCGGCATCGGACAGCACGCCCGCACGCCAGCCAGCGTCGCTGCGGCCAGCCGCGGCTGGCTGATCGACCTGCAGGATCTGCCTGCCGGCGAGATCGCCGCGCACTGGTGGCCGCTGCTGCAGCCGCTGTTCGGCCGCCAGCCGGTAGTGCTGCATTTCGCCAGCGCCGAGCGCTGGCAGCACCGGCCATGGCATCGCTGGCGCCGCTGGCGCAGGGCGGCGCCGTGAGCACCTCGCTGCTGAGCCGGCGCGTCAGCCAGGGTACGCCCGACGGCTGGCCGGCGGACGTGCATCCGGTGCTGCAGCAGGTGTACGCCGCACGCGGCGTGCTGGGCCCGGCGCAGGTCGAGCACCGGCTGGCCCGGCTGCTGCCGCCGCAGGCGCTGGGCGGCATGACGGCGGCGGTCGAGCTGCTGATCGAGGCGATCCGCGGCGACTGGTCGATCCTGATCGCCGGCGATTACGACTGCGACGGCGCCACCGGCACCGCGGTGGCCGTGCGCGGCCTGCGCCTGCTCGGCGCGCGGCGCGTGAGCTACGCGATTCCGAACCGTTTCATCCACGGCTACGGGCTCAGCCCGGCGCTGGTCGCGTCTCTGCAGCCGCCACCGCAGCTGATCGTCACCGTCGACAACGGCGTGGCCAGCGTGGCCGGAGTGGCGCTGGCCAGGGCCGGCGGCATCCGGGTGATTGTCACCGACCATCATCTGCCGGGCGAACAGCTGCCGGCCTGCGATGCGATGGTCAATCCGAACCTCACCGCGATCGCCGCCTGCGCGCATGCCAGCCCCGCCTGCGCGGGCTGCGCCGACGACGCGCGCTTGAACCGGGCCTTTCCGAGCCGGGCGCTGGCCGGCGTGGGTGTGATGTTCTACCTGCTGCTGGCCGTGCGCGCAGCCATGTACCCTGCCGATCGCGAAGATCAGAACGCCCCGCGGCCTGATCTGTCCGCGCTGCTGGATCTGGTGGCGCTGGGTACGGTGGCCGACCTGGTGCCGCTGGATTTCAACAACCGCGTGCTGGTCGAGGCCGGCCTGCGCCGCATCCGCAGCGGCCGCGCCAGCGCCGGCATCGGCGCGCTGATCGCGGTGGGCAAGCGCAGCGCGGCGACGCTGAGCGCCAGCGACCTGGGCTTTGCGCTGGCGCCGCGGGTGAACGCAGCGGGTCGGCTGGAGGACATGCGGCTGGGCGTCGAATGCCTGCTCAGCGACGACGCGGCACAGGCGCAGCGCTATGCCGAACAGCTCAACGCGATCAACCTGGAACGGCGCGACCTGCAGGCCTCGATGGTGGCCGAAGCCGAGCAGATGGTCGTTGGCATGGCGCATATCGACGCGGTCGGCGTGGCGCTGTACGAACCGGGCTGGCATGCCGGCGTGGTCGGGCTGGTCGCATCGAAGCTGAAAGAGCGCCTGCATCGCCCGGTGATCGCGTTCGCGCCGGCCGGCGAGGACCACCCCGACGAGCTGCGCGGCTCGGCCCGCTCGATCGCCGGGTTCCATATCCGCGACGCGCTGGCCGCGATCGACGCGCGCCAACCCGGCCTGATCGAGCGCTTCGGCGGCCACGCGATGGCGGCGGGGCTGAGCCTGAAAACCTGCGACTACCCGCGCTTCGCCGCCGCGTTCGATGCGATCGCGCGCGAGCTGATCGACGCCGAGCGGCTGCAGGCCGTGCTGTACACCGACGGCGAGCTGCCGCCCGGCGCCGCCACGCTGGAACTGGCGCGCCAGCTGCGCCACGCCGGTCCGTGGGGGCAGGCGTTTCCCGAGCCGCTGTTTGACAACCTGTTTGAATGCGCCGGCTGGAAGCCGATGGGCGAGGGCCATCTGCGCCTGCAGCTGCGCGACCCGCGCAACGGCAGCCTGCACGACGCGGTGATGTTCAACGTGTATCACGGCCAGCCGCCGCCGGCGCGGCTGCGCGCCGCCTACGAGCTCACCATCAACGACTGGCAGGGCCGCGAAACGCCGCGCCTGCTGCTGCGGCATATCGAGCCGGCCTGAGCCTGCGGCCGGCATGTTGCAGGTTTTTCACGCGGATTGCGCCAGACTGCGGATCCATCCACCCGAGGAGAATGCCTGTGATTGAACAGATCGAAGGGTTGCCCGCCGGCACGCTGGGTTTTCGTGCCCGCGGCCAGGTCACCGCCGCCGACTACGAGCGCGTGTTGGTGCCGGATGTCGAAGCCGCCTTTGCGCTCAATCGCAAGCTGCGTTTGCTCTACGTGATCGGCGAGGATTTCACCGGCTTCGACCCCGGCGCGATGTGGGACGACGCCAAGCTCGGCATGCGTCACCTCAGCGGCTGGGAGCGCGTGGCGCTGGTCACCGACGTGCCGTGGCTGCGCATGACGGCCACCGCGATGGGCTTCGTGGTGCCGGCGGAGTTCCGGCTGTTCCGGTTTGCCGAACTGGACGAGGCCAGGCGCTGGATCAGCGAACCCGCGGCGGCCTGACGGCCAGCGCGACCGCTTGCGCGCGGGCGCGCCTTCTGTTCTAGTCGCCCCATGGATTTCATCACCGCCAGCCTGACGACCGCCACCGCGCCCTGCGCGCGGGGTACGCTGCCGGCCGCCAGCAACAATAATCGCGCGAACCATAACGCCAGCTTCCGGCAGGCCCTCGCGTAGCTTCAGGTTTCAGCAAAGCACACGACGAAGGCCCGCCCACAGCGGGCCTTCGTCGTTATGGCCATGGATGGCCGGTATGCCGGAAACGCAGGAGCAGTTTCCGGCGGGCCATGGATGGCCGGTATGTGGGAAACGCACGAGCCATTTCGGCCGGAGCAGAATTTTTCATCAGCGACGAGGGGTTTGCCATGTGTTCGATTTTCGGAATGTTCGATCTGCAGCCGGGTGACGATCTGGCCAGCCTGCGCCGGCAGGCGCTGGAGCTGTCGCTGCGCCTGCGTCATCGCGGGCCGGACTGGAGCGGGGTGTTCGTCGATGCCGGCGCGATCCTGGTGCACGAGCGGCTGGCCATCGTCGACCCGGCCAGCGGCGCGCAGCCGCTGCGCTCGCGCGACGGCACGCTGGCGCTGGCGGTGAACGGCGAGATCTACAACCACCGCGAGCTGCGTGCGGCCAGCGCTTACGACTTCACCACCGGCTCGGACTGCGAGGTGATCAACGCGCTTTACCGCGACGGCGATGCGGACTTCGTGGGCAAGCTCAACGGGATCTTCGCGTTCGCGCTGTGGGACGGCCTGGCGCAGCGCTACCTGATCGCCCGCGACCCGATCGGCGTGTGCCCGCTGTACTGGGGACACGATGCGCAGGGTCGCCTGTGCGTGGCCTCGGAGATGAAGGCGCTGGTCGGCGTGTGCGCCGACGTGACGCCGTTTCCGCCGGGGCATGTCTACGACAGCGCCAGCGGCGAGCTGCGCCGCTACTACCACAAGCCGTGGCGCGAGTACGCCGCCACACGCGGCCATGCCGCCGCGCCGGGCGAGCTGCGCCACGCGTTCGAGCAGGCCGTGCACCGACAGCTGATGACCGACGTGCCCTATGGCGTGCTGCTCTCCGGCGGGCTGGATTCCTCGCTGGTGGCCGCCTGCGCCGCGCAGTTCGCGCGCGAGCGGGTGGAGGACGACGACCGCAGCGAGGCGTGGTGGCCACGGCTGCACTCGTTCGCGATCGGGCTGGACGGTTCGCCGGATCTGGCCGCCGCCAGGGTCGCCGCCGATGCGCTGGGCACGGTGCATCACGGCTTCGTCTACAGTTTCTGGGAAGGGCTGGATGCGCTGCCCGAGGTGATCCGCCATATCGAGACCTATGACGTCACCACCATCCGCGCCGCCACGCCGATGTACCTGCTGGCACGGCGGATCAAGGCGATGGGCGTGAAGATGGTGCTGTCGGGCGAGGGTTCGGATGAACTCTTCGGCGGCTACCTGTACTTCCACAAGGCGCCCTCGGCCGAGGCCTTCCACGAGGAGACCGTACGCAAGCTCGACGCGCTGCACAGCTACGACTGCCTGCGCGCGAACAAGGCGATGATGGCCTGGGGCGTGGAGGCGCGCGTGCCGTTCCTTGACCTCGAATTCATCGACGTGGCGATGGCCATGGACGCCACCCACAAGATGGCCGGCAGCATGCCGGATGGCAGCCGCAGGATCGAGAAGCACGTGCTGCGCGAAGCCTTTGTGGGCGCGCTGCCGGATGAAATCCTGTGGCGGCAGAAGGAGCAGTTCAGCGACGGCGTGGGCTACGGCTGGATCGATGGGCTGAAGGCGCACGCGGAGCAGGCGGTGACCGATCGCGAATTCGCCGCCGCCGCCGCGCGCTATCCGTTCAACCCGCCGGCGACCAAGGAGGCGTATTTCTACCGACGCATCTTCGAGCAGCATTTTCCGGGCGAGGCCTGCGCGGCGACGGTACCCGGCGGCAAGTCGATCGCCTGCTCGTCGCCAGCCGCGCTGGCGTGGGATCCCGCGTTTGCCAACGCCGCCGATCCTTCGGGGCGGGCGATGCGTGGCGTACATGCCAATGCGCTGAACTGAAGCTGTGCCCAACGGGGACGGAGGAAGTTAACGCGTAACCGGGCGGTGCGCCAAAAGCATCGAAACCGCGAATAGTCGATGCTGCCGCCGGTTTCGCGACCCGGAGCGGACTTTTATCAGCCGCTCGGATGCTTGCCTGTGAACACCGCCAATTGATCGGCGAAGGCGCGCCTGAAGGCGGGTCGCGCTTCACCGCGGGCGACACAGGCGGCGAGGTTCGGATGCTCGTCCAGCAGACCCGATGCTTTCAACGCGCGTGGGGTGATCTGCCATGAAAGCCCCCGGCGGTACTTGCACCCCGCTGCAGGCGCTGGCCTGGCCGCCGTGATCGATGATGGCGCGCCACGGCGCTGTCCATGGACGTCATGTTGCTGCGGTCAGGCCGGCAGGCTCAGCACCGGCGCGAAGCCGCCGAAGATCATGCGCTTGCCGTCGAACGGCATCTCGCCGGACTGCTGCAGCCGCGGGTCCTGCATGAATTTCGCCATGCCGGCATCGCGGGTGGCCTTGTCGGGCCATTCGATCCACGAGAACACCACGGCCTCATCGTCCTTCGCCTGCACCGCGCGACGGAAGTCGGTGAGCTTGCCGGCGGGCACGTCGTCGCCCCAGCATTCCATCACGCGCATGGCGCCGAACTCCATGATGATGGCGTCAAAGGTGCTGGCGTGGGCGATGAATGCCTCGCGCTGGGCGAGGGGGACGGCGATCACGAAACCATCGATGTAGGACATGCTGTTCTCCTTGGTGATCCGGGTGGCCAGTATGGCGCGCCATACCGTATGCGACGAACGATGGCCGGCGTCACCGACATCAAGGCAACGTCCGGCGCCGCCTCAACCTTTCAAGGAGACCGTTGGCGCTTGGCCGCGTACATCGCGCGATCGGCGTGCGCCAGCAGTGCATCAGGGTCGGTTCCGTCGGCCGGGAAGCAGGCGATGCCGACGCTGGCATCCAGCCGGAACAGGCCATCGGGTAGCGTGCAGGGCGGGCTCAGCCGGGCGCGGAGGTCGTCGGCGACGGCCCGCGCGACCTCGACATCGCGGCAGCCGGGCAGCAGCACGACAAATTCGTCGCCACCGACGCGGGCCACCAGGTCGCCCTGGCGCAGGCCCTGCTGCAGGCGCTGCGCCACCTCGCGCAGCAGGTGGTCGCCGGCGTCGTGACCATCCCGGTCGTTGACTTCCTTGAAGCCGTCCAGGTCCAGGTACAGCACGGCCAGGCCTTCACCGGTCTGCGTCGCGTGCGCAATGGCGTACTGCAGATCGAGCTGCAGCTGGTGGCGGTTGGGCAGTCCGGTCAGCGGGTCGTGGCTGGCGCGATGCTCCAGCTCGCGCTCGGCGCGGCGCAGTTCGGTCACCTCGTGGCCCACCCCGATACGCACGCCGTGCTCGGGCAGCCAGCGGGCCGACCACTGGATGTCCACGCTGTGACCAATCTTGTGGATGTAGCGATTGCGGAAGTGGCGCTGCAGCGTGCCGCCCATCACCTGTTCGGCCTGCAGCAGGGTCGCCGCACGGTCGTCGGGATGGATCAGGTCGAATATGGGCCGTCCGAGCACCTCGTTGGGAGCGTAGCCGAAGATGCGCTCGAAGCTCGCATTGGCAAACAGCAGCCGGCCTTCCGCATCGACGACGCAGACCGCATCGGGCATCAGGTCGAGCACTTCGGTAAGTGGTGGCAGCCTGGTGATCATGCCATTGCCGGGTGGGTGGCGCCCGGTGTCGTGCCGTGCAGTGGGGTTGCCCACATGGTATCGCCCCGGCAGGCTCCGGTGTCGGAGGGCGAGCCCGGAACAGGCAGCCTGTTTGTCAGGTGCACCGATCGGATTCATGATGATCCCGGGCGATGACGACGGGAGGTGCGCGTGGGCAAGGGCAGGCTGGAGGCATTCAGCGATGGCGTCATCGCGATCATCATCACGATCATGGTGCTGGAGCTGAAGGTGCCCACGGGGCATGCGCTGGCGTCGCTGCTGCCGCTGACGCCGGTGCTGCTCAGCTACGTGCTGAGCTTCGGCTACGTGGGCATCTACTGGAACAACCACCACCACATGCTGTCGATCAGCCACAAGGTGTCCGGCGCGGTGCTGTGGGCGAACCTGCACCTGCTGTTCTGGCTGTCGCTGTTCCCCTTCACCACGGCCTGGATGGGCGAGAACCACTTCGCCGCCGTGCCGACCGCGGTGTATGGCGGCGTGCTGCTGATGGCGGCCGTCGCCTACTGGCTGCTGCAGCAGGCGCTGATCGCCGCGGAAGGGGCGCACTCGGCGCTCAGGCGCGCGCTCGGCTCGGACTGGAAGGGCAAGCTTTCGCCGGCGCTGTATCTGTTCGGCATTGCCCTGAGCTACTGGCTGGCGTGGACCGCGCAGCTGATCTACGTGCTCGCCGCACTGCTGTGGCTGATTCCCGACCGCCGCATCGAGAGTGCGCTCGAACACGGCGCCAGCGACCATCATGGCTGATCGATGGCCATCACCGCCCGCGAGTTTGCGGCGGGAATATGGTATCGGTTTCAGCGCAATGAGGCCGGCGACGGGTTTTGGCCGGGGCATCCTTCCCGGGCACTCTCCGTGCGATGCTTTCCCTCGATCGGCAGGCACCGGCCTGCCTCGCCACAGGGGAGTCCGCCGAAACAGGGGGGGGCGAAGCTAGTGGTGGCGGAGTGCACTTTTTGGCAGCAATAGTCTGGTGCAAGAATTGAACAGTGGACCACGGGGCCAATCGACGCCGATGGTTCCCATCGGGGCATTCCAGGTCGACGTGCTGGCGCAGGCCGTCGGTCACGTCGGGCGCAGGTGAGCAGCATGATTCGCAAGATACATTCCTCAAGGCGGTTTCGGCGGCAGGACCGTGCAGTGTCCGGTGAGCTCTGACTTGACCAAGACGCCCATCCGCTACCCGGAGGTGATGATTGGCCAGCCGCTGCCATTTGACGCCTATTCGAGTAATGGAACGCTGTTGCTGCGCAAGGGGGTGGTGGTCGTCAGCGCGTCACAGGTGGAGAAACTGCAATGGCAGACATCCTACGTTTTGAGCCAAAAGGAAGTTGCGCCGGGTGAGCGTCCGCAGGTTTCACCGCTTTCGCTGATCATCGCCGCGCGTCATCGCCTGTATGCGTTGTATGTCGACGGGCCGTCGGTCGATTTTCCGGTGAAGTTGTCGCGCATCGTCAACGCCGTTGTGCGGGCCTGCCAGGCCAACCCGGATCTGGCGCTGGCGTCGATCCTCCTGCATCGTGAAGGCATCTACACCATCCGCCATGCGGTGAATGTGGCGATCGTGTGCCATATCCTCGGCACAGCCTTGGAGCTGACGGCGGCCGAGCTGGCCGCCACCGTGACCGCCGCGCTGACCATGAATATCGGCATGTTCGAGCTGCAGAAGCAGCTGCATTCCAAGGCGGGACCGTTGACCGATGAGCAGCGCGAGGAAGTGCTTGGCCACTGCGAGCGCGGGGTGCTGATGTTGACCGAACGTGGTGTGACCGATGCGCTCGGTCTGGACATCGTGCGCGATCATCACGAACGTCCAGGTGGTGATGGCTACCCGGCCGGCAAGACATCCGATGCGCTTGGCGTGCCCACACAGCTGCTGTCGCTGGCGGATGTCTACTGCGCCCGCGTTTCCAGTCGCGACTATCGGCCGGCGATGCTGGCCAACGTGGCCCTGCGCTGGCTGTTCCTCAACGAGGGTGCCACGTTCGACCAGCGCTTCGCGAGCATGTTCATCAAGGCGCTGGGCGTGTACCCGCCAGGCACGGGCGTGCGCCTGCGTGACGGCAGCATCTCGGTAGTGACCCATCGCGGCGCCCTGTCGCATCGGCCGAAGGCGACCACGATCGTGGC
>JAJYSM010000068.1 GCA_021793575.1 Pseudomonadota bacterium | reverse complement strand
CCAAGCATCGCAGCCAGTCGCGGAGTTGGGGGAGTGCCACGTTCTCCAACTCGGCCAGCTTTCGTCTTTCGACCATGGAGGCGTTTTGGGCAACCTGGGCATCGACAAACTGCTTGAGCTCATCGGGCAGGGAGATGTTCGTGGTTGTGCGGGAAGCGGGCCTGCGGCGGATCAGCTCTTGCTTTTCAGTTTTGCCACCAGCTGTTGCAGCACGTCCTGCGTCTGCGGATGGAAGAAGGCGTCGACGAAGTCATCCAGCGGCAGCGCGGCGGGATCGGCCCACACGGCGGTGAGGTCGGCACGGGCCAGCCGGCGTGTGGTCAGCATCGCCTGTGACGGCAGCGCCAGCAGCTGACTCAGCCAGTGCAGGGCGCGGGTGCTGACCTGATCGACTCCGGTGAGCTCGTCGACGAAGCCGCAGGTGAGCGCCTCGGCCGATTCGATCATGGCGCCGGACACCAGCAGCCGCTCGGCGCGATAAGTGCCCACCACGCGGCGCAGCGCCAGCTGGATGCCGTCGGGCACGATCAGCCCCACCTGAACCTCATTCAGGCCGATCCGGTACGGGCCCTGCGCCATCACGCGGTAATCGCACAGCAGCGCCAGCACCGCACCGCCGGCCGGGCTGTGGCCGGTGATAGCCGCCACCAGCGGAATCGGCGTGCGCGCCAAGGTGCCGCACAGCGCGAAGAATTCGCGCCAGAACTCGCGCACGCCGGCGCGATCCAGCTGCAGCAGAGCCGGCACATCGACGCCGGCCGAGAACAGCCCTGGCGCGCCGGACAGGACGATACCGCGCGCGCCGTCGCGCACGCTGTCATCGACCGCTTCGCGCAGGGTGCGCAGCAATTCCAGGTTCAGCGCGTTGACCGGAGGCCGGGCCAGCTGGATCTCGCGGATGGCGTCGTGATCAATAAGGTTGAGCATGCGAATGGACTCGTCGGGTGATTACTGCGGGTTCTGTGCGGCGGTCCAGCGATAGCGCACGGCGTAGTCCAGCGTGGCCTTGCCGTTGGCCGGCACCGCGACGCGGAATTCCAGCGTGTCCGGCGTCTGCCGGCTGGGCTTGCTGCTGGACGACACCAGGCTCCACTGCCGCCAGCGGTTGGGATGCTCGCGCACGGTGACCGTGCGGGGGCTGTCGCCGGCATTGCTCAGGTTGACGCGGAATGCCTCGTCCAGCGTGCGGCCGGCGCGGTCCACGCTGAACGCGGTGCGCGTGCGCTCGGCGCGCAGGTCGAACGCGGTGCCCAGCGTGATGCTGGCATCGCTGCCCTTGGGCGTGTCGTCGATGCGGCCCTCGCCGATGAACTGCGGCGTGCCGCTGCGATCAGCCGTCAGCACGCGCAGGTAGCCGGCCGGCAGGCTGTCGAAGGCGCGCAGCTGCAGCGTGCTGACGATGGCGCCGCCGCCATCCGGGTTGAACTCGCGGCTCAGCATCGGCTGCGGCGGCAGCCAGCGGTTGCCGTTTTCGAACAGCGCGGTGCGCACGCAGTCCATGCGGCGGTCGGCGTACAGCGGCAGCTGGCTCACGCTGCCTGTGGGCAAGCTGACCGCGGCTGGCAGCGAGTAGCTGCGGTAATCGGCCAGCGCGGACTGCTGCGGCAGTGCCTCGCCGCCGCCGTTGAGCGAGGCGGCTTTCATCATCATCAACGGGCGCGGCGCGGAGGCCTTGGCGAAATTCGGTGCGCCGGCGATCAGCGTGAGCCGGGCGTCGTGCCAGTCGCGGCCGCTGCGGTTGGCAATGCTGGCGTGCGCCTGGAACTGCATGCGGCAGGCGGTGCCCGGCAGCAGGGTGGCCACGTAGGCTGCGCGCCAGCCCAGGCCCGCGGTGGGGTAGCTGAGCACGGCCTGCGCCGTACCGGCATGCGTCGCGTCCACGCGCAGGCGCAGGCTGGAGCCGGTGGGAAAATCGCCGCCGCTGGTGCGCACGGCGGCGTAGCGGGTGACCAGGGTGGTCTGGCCGTTGCTGCCACGCACCAGCAGGCCGTCGTCCGCGCGCAGCAGGGTGCCGTTGGCGAGCAATTGCCCATCGCTGCCGAGTACGTCGACGACGCGGCCGGTCAGTCCGCTCAGCGCCGTATGGGTGCCCTGGTCGAGCAGGAACTGCTGCGAGATCACGCGGGCCGCGCCACCGGGAAAGTCCAGCGCCAGCGCCTCCGGATCGAGGAAGCGCGGCAGGTCGCCGAGCACCGTCTCCTGCGTGCCGGCGGTCAGATCCAGCGCGCGTTGTTGGTGCACCACCGCGTAACCGTCGTCGACCGGGCCGTCGCCACTGCTGGCGTACAGCGCGGCATCGTCGCTGCGATACAGAGTGAGCTGCACCGCATCGGCGGCATGTACCGACGTGATGCCGGTCAGCGCCGTGGCGCAGGCCAGCGCAAGGGCACCGAGGGTGCGGACGGGCGTTGTCATCGGACAGCTCCTTCGAAACCGGCAACGCTCATGATAGCCACGCCGTGCCCGCGCGTGAATGACGCTGCGGCAGCGATCAGCGATCGGCTGCGCTGCGCACCGCTGCCGGCAGCGGCACCGGCCGACCGCTGGCCGGATTCATCCACACCAGCACCACGCGGCCGTCGCTGTACAGCCGCTGCGCATCGGCGGCATCGACGATGCGATGAGCCAGGGTGAGCGAGCTGTTGCCCAGCCGCTCGCAGCGCAGTTCGACCTGCAGTGTGGCCGGCCACGCGATCGGCAGCCGGTAGTTGAGCTCGCTGGCGGCCAGCACCGGCATGGCGGCGTCGTCGAACCACGGCCCCTGGATCTGGCCCAGCCACTGCAGCCGCGCCTCTTCCAGATAGGTGAGGTAGCTCGAATTGTTGACGTGATTGAACGCATCCAGGTCGCGCCAGCGCACCGCCAGCGCGGCGACGAACAGCGGCGCATTGGTCGCGTGCTGGCTCATGTGCGCTTCTTCCGTGGCATCGGCTTGAACTTGTCCAGTGACGCGATGTGTTTGGTCGCTGCCTTGACCCGCTTGCCGGCGCCCTTCGCACGTGCGGCCTTGTTCGCCTTGGCGGCCTTCAGCTGCGGTGCCAGGAAATGGCCGGTGTGCGAGCCCGGCGTGGCGGCCACGGTTTCCGGCGTGCCGGCAACCAGGATGCGGCCGCCGCCGGCGCCGCCCTCGGGGCCGAGATCGACCACCCAGTCGGCGGTCTTGATCACGTCCAGGTTGTGCTCGATCACCACCACCGTGTTGCCCTGGTCGACCAGCTGGTGCAGTACGTCAAGCAGCTGCTCGATGTCGTGGAAGTGCAGGCCGGTGGTGGGCTCGTCGAGGATGTACAGCGTGCGGCCGGTGTCGCGCTTGCTGAGCTCCTTCGACAGCTTCACGCGCTGCGCCTCGCCGCCGGACAGGGTGGTGGCGCTCTGGCCGAGCTTGATGTAATCCAGCCCCACGGCGCGCAGCGTGTCGAGCTTGCGCGCGATGGTCGGCACGTTCTCGAACAGCTTCAGCGCGTCCTCCACCGTCATGCCGAGCACGTCGGCGATGGTGTGGCCCTTGTAGAGGATCTCCAGCGTCTCGCGGTTGTAGCGCTTGCCGTGGCAGACATCGCAGGGCACGTAGACATCGGGCAGGAAATGCATCTCCACCTTGATCATGCCGTCACCCTCGCACGCCTCGCAGCGGCCGCCGCGCACGTTGAAGCTGAAGCGGCCGGCCGTGTAGCCGCGCGAGCGCGCCTCCGGCACCTGTGCGAACATCTCGCGCAGCGGCGTGAACAGGCCGGTGTAGGTGGCCGGATTGGAGCGCGGCGTGCGGCCGATCGGCGACTGGTCGATGTCGACCACCTTGTCGAACAGCTCCATGCCGGTCACCGACGCGTGCGGTGCGGCCTGGGTGCTGGCACCGTTCAATTCCATCGCGGCGAGCCGGAACAGGGTGTCGTTGATCAGAGTGGACTTGCCCGAGCCGGAGACGCCGGTGACGCAGGTGAACAGCCCGGCCGGAATCGCCAGATCGACGTGCTTGAGGTTGTTGCCGCTGGCGCCGTTGAGGTGCAGCCAGGCATCCTTGTCCGCCGGCTGGCGGCGCTGCTCGGGCACTTCGATCGCGCGCTTGCCGGAGAGGAACTGGCCGGTGATCGAGCGCGGCGCGGCGAGGATGTCCTGCACCGTGCCCTGCGCCACGATCTCGCCGCCGTGCACGCCGGCGCCGGGGCCGATGTCGAGCACGTGGTCGGCCATGCGGATGGCGTCCTCGTCGTGCTCGACCACGATCACCGTGTTGCCGAGATCGCGCAGGCGGGTGAGCGTGCCCAGCAGGCGCTCGTTGTCGCGCTGGTGCAGGCCGATCGAGGGCTCGTCCAGCACGTACATCACGCCGACCAGGCCCGCGCCGATCTGCGAGGCGAGGCGGATGCGCTGCGCCTCGCCGCCGGAGAGCGAGTCGGCCTGCCGGTCCAGCGTCAGGTAATTCAGGCCCACATCGTTGAGGAAGGTGAGCCGCTCGCGGATCTCCTTGACGATCTTCACCGCGATCTCGCCGCGCCAGCCGGCCAGCTTCAGTTCGGCGAAGAACGCCAGCGTGTCGTCGATCGAACGGTGGGTGAGCGACGGCAAGGCGTGATCGGCCACGAACACGTTGCGCGCCGAGCGGTTCAGCCGCTGGCCTTCGCAGGCCGGGCAGGGCTGGTCGCTGATGTACTTGGCCAGCTCCTCGCGCACGGCGGCGGATTCGGTCTCCTTGTAGCGCCGTTCCAGGTTCGGCACGATGCCCTCGAACGGGTGCTCGCGGGTCACCTTGCCGCCGCGCTCGGTAAGGTAGCGAAAGGCGATCTTGTCCTTGCCGCTGCCGAACAGGATGGCCTTCTGGACGTCCGCCGGCAGCGTCTGCCACGGCGTGTCGACATCGAACCGGTAATGCGCGGCCAGCGACAGGATCAACTGGAAGTAGTGCGCATTGCGCCGATCCCAGCCGCGCACGGCGCCGTTGGACAGCGGCAGCTCCGGATGGCCGACCACGCGCGCCGGATCGAACACCTGGGTCACGCCAAGCCCGTCGCAGGACGGGCACGCGCCCACCGGCGAGTTGAACGAGAACAGGCGCGGTTCCAGCTCCGGCAGCGAGTAGTCGCACACCGGGCAGGAATAACGCGAGGAGAGCATCTGCTCGGGATGGTCGGTGTGCGCCGCTCCTGCGCTTCCTGCGCTCGCGGCATTCGCACTTCCCTGTGCAGCATCCATGTCGGCCAGGATCACCAGTCCGTCGCCCAGCCGCAGCGCGGTCTCGAACGATTCGGCCAGGCGCTGCTTGATGTCCTCGCGCGGACGGAAGCGGTCGATCACCACCTCGATAGTGTGTTTCTGGCGCAGCGTCAGCGGCGGCACCGCGTCCAGATCGAACACGGTGCCGTCCACGCGCACGCGCACGAAGCCCTGCGCACGCAGCTGCTCGAACACCTGCACGTGCTCGCCCTTGCGCTCGCGAATCACCGGCGCCAGCAGCATCAGGCGCCGCTCCGGATCCATCGCCAGCGCGGCATCGACCATCTGGCTCACCGTCTGCGCCTCCAGCGGAATGCCATGGTCGGGGCAGCGCGGCGTGCCGACGCGGGCATACAGCAGGCGCAGGTAGTCGTAGACCTCGGTGATCGTGCCGACGGTGGAACGCGGGTTGTGCGAGGTGGATTTCTGCTCGATCGAGATCGCCGGCGACAGGCCTTCGATATGATCCACATCGGGCTTTTCCATGATCGACAGGAACTGCCGCGCATACGCCGACAGCGACTCCACGTAGCGCCGCTGACCCTCCGCGTAAATGGTATCGAAAGCCAGCGAGGACTTGCCCGAACCGGACAGGCCGGTGATCACGATCAGCTTGTCGCGCGGCAGTTCGAGGTCGATGTTCTTGAGGTTGTGCGTGCGGGCGCCGCGGATGCGAATGGTGTCCATGACGCTGCAAGTTGGGGATGACCGGCCACTATACCAAACCCGTCAGGTCATTTATTTGCCGCCACGCGGCGCGGCAGGCAGGTTCTGTCTGCCCATGATGATTGACCGCAGCGCCGGCCGATCGCTATAATCCGCGGTTCGTCAGTCCCGGTCAGGGTCATGACGACACCCAAGAGAATAACGACAGAAGGGCATTCCGATGAGTTACGCAGTCATCAAGACCGGTGGCAAGCAGTACCGCGTTCAGCAGGGCGATGTCCTGCGCGTGGAGCTGTTGACCGCCGAAGAGGGCTCCACCGTGAGCTTCGACCAGGTGCTGTTGCATGGCACCGGCGAATCGATTGTTGTGGGCGCGCCACTGGTTGACGGAGTCACTGTCAGCGCCACCGTGCGCAAGCACGGCCGCGCCGACAAGATCCGCATCATCAAGTTCCGCCGTCGCAAGCACTACAAGCGGCAGCAGGGACATCGTCAGCATTTCACCGAAATCGAGATCACGGGCATCAACGCCTGATTCAGCCGGAGTAGAAAGTCATGGCACACAAGAAGGCAGGCGGCTCCACTCGCAACGGTCGCGATTCGAACCCGAAATACCTGGGCGTGAAGATCTACGGCGGCCAGGCCATTGAAGCGGGCAACATCATCATCCGCCAGCGCGGCACCCAGTTTCACCCGGGCACCGGTGTGGGCCTGGGGCGCGATCACACGCTGTTTGCGCTGGTCGACGGCACCGTCCAGTTCAAGATCCGCGGCGACAAGAACCGCCGTTTCGTCGACGTCGTTCCGGCGTAAGCTGGACACGATTCGGTAACGAAGGCCCCGCTTCGGCGGGGCTTTTGCTTTTAAGCGGGAAACGGGGAACGGGGAACGGGGAGCGTGTGCTTCCCGGTAACCCGTAGCCGGCATTCCCCGTTCCCCGTTCCCCGGACCCCGGACCCATCCATGAAATTCGTCGACGAAGCCAACATCAGGGTCCATGCCGGCGATGGCGGCAACGGCTGCATTAGCTTTCGTCGCGAGAAGTTCATTCCGTTCGGCGGCCCCGACGGCGGCGATGGTGGCTACGGTGGTTCGGTCTGGCTGGTCGCCGACGAGGGCCTCAACACGCTGGTCGATTTTCGCCATCAGCGCAGCTTCAAGGCCCGGCGCGGTGAGAATGGCATGGGCAGCCAGATGTACGGCAAGGGCGGCGAGGACACGGTGGTGCGGGTGCCGGTAGGCACCATGATCACCAACGTCGACACCGACGAGGTGATCGGCGACCTCACCAGTCACGGCCAGCGCATGCTGGTGGCGCAGGGTGGCAAGGGCGGGCTGGGCAATATCCATTTCAAGACCTCGGTCAACCGCGCGCCGCGCAAGGCTACGCCGGGGACGCCCGGAGACGTGCGCGAGCTGAAGCTCGAGCTGCGCCTGCTGGCCGATGTGGGCCTGCTGGGTTTTCCGAATGCCGGCAAATCCACCTTCATCCGCGCCGTGTCAGCCGCCACGCCGCGGGTGGCGGACTATCCGTTCACCACGCTGGTGCCGAATCTTGGCGTGGTCAGCCTGGGTACCGATCAGAGTTTCGTGATTGCCGACATTCCCGGGCTGATCGAGGGCGCCGCCGACGGCGCGGGCCTGGGCATCCAGTTTCTGCGTCACGTGGCCCGCACTAGCCTGCTGCTGCATCTGGTCGACATCGCGCCGCTGGATGACACCGACGTGGTTGCCCAGGTGCGCGCGATCGAGCAGGAACTGGCGAAGTTCAATCCGGAACTGCTGGAGCGCCCGCGCTGGCTGGTGCTGAACAAGGCCGACATGCTGCCCGAGGACGAGCGCGATGAGGTGGCGCAGCGGATCATCGCCGAGCTGGGTTGGACGCAGCCGTGGTTCCTGGTGTCGGCGATCGCCCGCGAAAACACCATGGCGGTGTGCCAGCAGGTGCAGCAGTTTTTCGAGTCGCAGCGCGAGGCCAGCGTCGAACGCGTGGACATGCTGCCGAGCGACGTGCGGCTGCGCGGCGCCGAACCGCAGAGCTGATTTGCCCGCAGCGCCAGGCGTCACGCCGTGTGCCTCCGACGGCGCCGGCGCGGCGCGGTTTGCCGGTTGCCGTCAGGTTCGGTGTGCACGCAGCTGCGTAAAAGCTTGCGTCATCAAATGATAATGATTATCATGTGCGCCATCGCAGAATGATGGACGCCCCACGATGTCGCGCCGACTTTTCCTGATCAGCCTGATCCTTGCCAGCTTCAGCGCAACGGCTGCGGAGCTGCCGCAGTACACCCTGGTTATCCGCAGCCACACGTTCCAGCCGGCGGAGTTGAAGGTGCCGGCGGGGAGCAAGTTCAAGCTGCTCGTCGAAAACCAGGATGCGACGCCGGAAGAATTCGAGAGCATCGAGTTCAATCGGGAAAAAATCGTACCCGCAAATCACGCGATCACGGTCTATGTCGGGCCGCTGCCGGCGGGGCGCTACCGGTTCTTTGGTGATTTCCACCAGGACACGGCGCAAGGCGTGCTGGTAGTGGAGTAAGCCCATGCTAGGCATCGCATTGCTGGTTTTTCGGGAAGTGCTCGAAGCGGCCCTGATCATCACGATCGTGTGTGCGGCGACACGCGGAGTGCCCGGCCGGGGGTGGTTTGTCAGCGGCGGGCTGGCGCTGGGCGTGCTGGGTGCCGTGCTGGTCGCCCTGTTCGCCGACAGGTTGGCCGACGCTTTCAGCGGGGTGGGGCAGGAGGTGTTCAATGCCGGCGTGTTGCTGGCTGCGGTGGGCATGATCGGTTGGCACGTGCTGTGGATGTCGCGTCATGGACGCGTCATGGCGCGCGAGATGCAAGCGCTGGGCGGTGCGGTCGGGGCTGGCTCCCGTTCGCTGCTGATGCTGCTGGGGGTGGTGGCACTGGCGGTATTGCGCGAGGGCTCGGAGGTCGTGCTGTTTCTCTACGGCATGGTTGCCGGCGGCGCGGGTGGCGTGACTTTCGGCCTGGCGCTGGGCGTGAGCGGTGGCGTGGTGGTGGGGTTTGCCCTCTACTTCGGCTTGTTGCGGATTCCGCTGCGCCATTTCTTCACGGCGACCAACGTGCTGCTGATCATGCTGGCGGCCGGCCTGGCCGCGGCCGCGGCCCGCTATCTGGTGCAGGCCGATCTGCTGCCGGCGCTGCATGCGCAGCTGTGGGACAGCTCGTGGCTGCTGTCGGACGGCTCGCTGCCCGGGCAGACGCTGCACATCCTGATCGGCTACGACGCCACCCCCTCCGGCCTCATGCTGATGTTCTATCTGGCCGTGGTGGCGCTGCTCTCTGTTGGCATGCGCCTGATCGACCGGCCGGCCAAACCGCCGCCCTCTGCCAGACCGACGATCGAAGCCGGCGTCTGATCCGCGAATTTCACTCTCACGGTCTGCGGTGTCTGCCGCAGGCCCCGCTGAAGGAATGTCTCCATGTTGCGTCAATCTCATCCCCGGGGCTTGGCCCTGGTTGCCGGGCTGTTGTTTGCCCTGTCTGCTGCCGTCGCCCATGCGGGGCCGGCCAGAACCATCTACACACCGATCGTGAGCTACCGTGAGTGGGAGCTGGAGCTGCGCGGTGGGTCGCAGGACTGGCCGCAGCGGGGCAACGGCGAACAGGCGGCGGTGGCCGCGGTGGGCTACGGCATCGCGCCGCGCTGGTTCACCGAGGTGGCGGCAGAGTATTCGCGGGTGCCGGGCAACGCGGCGCGCATCGAGGAGATTGGAGTGGGAAAACGTCATCCAGCTCACCGAGCATGGCCGGCACTGGATGGACGCGGGCCTGTTTGCCGAATATGCCTACAACCGCCTGCAGCATTCCCACAAGCTCGTGGTGGGGCCGATGTTCCAGAAGGAGCTTGGCCGTTCGCAGTTCAATCTCAACATCCTGTTGGAGCGTCGGCTGGACAGGCCCCTGCCGGGCGAGTCGCCGCGCGCTACGCAGCTGTCGTACGCCCTGCAGTGGCGCTGGCACGGTTCCCGGCCCTGGTTGAGTCCGGGCGTGCAGGGGTACGGCAGTCTCGGACGCGCAGGGCATCTGCGTTCGGAGACGTTCAATCTGGGGCCGGCGCTGTTTGGCGAATCGGCGCTGGGCGGCGGCCGCAAGCTGAAGTACAGCAGTGCGCTGCTGGTCGGCCTGACCCGCGCCACTGCGGACGCCACCGTGCGCTTCCAGCTGGAGTATGAATTTTTCTGAGCAACGGTCATTGCTGCCGCGGCGTGTCGCCGCGATGGCTACATGCGGAACACGCCGAAACGCTGCGGCTCGATCGGCGCATTGAGCGAGGCGGAGATCGCCAGTCCCAGCACGCGGCGGGTATCGGCCGGATCGATGATGCCGTCATCCCACAGCCGCGCGCTGGCGTAGTAGGGGTGGCCCTGGCGCTCGTATTGCTCGCGGATTGGCGCCTTGAAGGCTTCCTCCTCCTCGGCGCTCCAGTCCTTGCCGGCTGCCTCGATGCCATCGCGCTTCACCGTTGCCAGCACGCTGGCGGCCTGTTCGCCACCCATCACGCTGATCCGCGCATTCGGCCACATCCACAGAAAGCGTGCCCCGTAGGCGCGGCCGCACATGGCGTAGTTGCCGGCGCCGAAGCTGCCGCCGATCACCACGGTGAACTTGGGTACGTGCGAGCAGGCCACCGCGGTGACCATCTTGGCCCCATCTTTCGCGATGCCGGCTTGTTCGTACTTCTTGCCGACCATGAAACCGGTGATGTTCTGCAGAAACACCAGCGGCACGTTGCGCTGGTTGCACAGTTCGATGAAATGGGCGCCCTTGAGCGCGCTCTCGGCGAACAGGATGCCGTTGTTGGCGACGATGCCCACCGGATAGCCGTGGATATGCGCAAAGCCGCAGACCAGGGTCTTGCCGTAGCGCGCCTTGAACTCGTGGAACTCCGAGCCGTCGACGACGCGCGCGATCACCTCGCGGATGTCGAACGGGCGTCGGGTGTCCTGCGGGATCACGCCGTAAAGCTCGTCGGCGGGATAGTTCGGCTCCTGCGGCGGGCGCAGCGCCAGCGGCATGCGCTTCGTGCGGTTGAGGTGGCCGACGATGTCGCGCGCGATCGCCAATGCATGCGCGTCGTTCTCGGCGTAATGGTCGGCTACCCCCGAAATGGACGTATGGACGTCCGCGCCGCCCAGCGTCTCGGCGTCGACCACCTCGCCCGTGGCTGCCTTCACCAGCGGCGGGCCGCCGAGGAAAATGGTGCCCTGCTCGCGCACGATGATGGTCTCGTCGCTCATCGCCGGCACGTAGGCGCCACCGGCGGTGCATGAGCCCATCACCACCGCGATCTGCGGGATGTTCAACGCGGACATCCGCGCCTGGTTGTAGAAGATCCGGCCGAAATGCTCGCGGTCGGGAAACACCTCGTCCTGCAGCGGCAGGAAGGCACCGCCGGAATCGACCAGGTAGACGCACGGAAGGTGGTTTTCCAGCGCCACTTCCTGCGCGCGCAGATGTTTCTTGACGGTCATCGGGAAGTACGTACCGCCCTTGACGGTGGCGTCGTTGGCGACCACCACCACCTCGATGCCGTTGACTTGGCCGATGCCGGTGATGATGCCCGCGGCCGGCGCGGCGTCGTCGTACATGCCGTGCGCGGCCAGCGGCGACAGTTCGAGAAACGGCGAGCCGGGATCGAGCAGCGCGCGGATGCGCTCGCGCGGCAGCAGCTTGCCGCGTGCGGCGTGCTTGTCGCGGGCTTTGGTCCCGCCGCCTTCGGCACTGCGCATCAGTTCCCGCTGCAGATCCTCGACCACTTCGCGCAGCTGTTTGCCGCTGGCCTGGAACTCCAATGACCGCACATCAATCTGCGAGACAAGTGTGCTCATAAGTGCGGGCTCAGGCTTCGGGGGCAGTCAAACGGGCGGGTGACCTCAGCCTGAAATGATAGCGGTCGCCGTCGCCGGACCAAAGCCTTGCGCAGCGAATGCGCCCAAAAAAACGGCCGCGCAAGGCGGCCGTTTTTCCGAAACCGGAGAGCGATCAATGCCCCTTCGCGGCGTCCTTGGCTTTTTCGGCAGCCTTCTTGGCGTTGCTGGCAGCTTCCTTGGCGGCATCGGCCGCGTTGCTAGCAGCGTCGGCGGCGTTGGCAGCGGCGTCCTTGGCCTGGGCGATGGCGCCAGCAGCCGTGCTTGCCGCAGCCGGGGCGGACGCAGCGGCAGCGGCCTGCTGTGCCTGATCGGCAGCCTGACCGGCAGCGGATGCTGCGGTGGCAGCCTGAGTTGCAGCCTGTTCGGTGGCCGTGGTCGGAGCCTGGGCAGCTGCCTGCTGCGCGGTATCAGCCGCCTGCTGCGCGGTATCAGCAGACTTCTGGGCGTCCTGCGCGGAATCCTGCGCGCCGTTGCTGCATGCCGCCAACAGCGCGACGAGCGCGGAGGCGAGTAGGGTACGCGTAAACTTCATGGTGAATCTCCTTTGCCGTGGAATGCCGTTATGGCTGTGCATTGATAGCGCTTTCGCCGAAGTTGCGCCACATTTTTATAGCCAAGCGTTACCGCACAGCTTCGTGGATTGAATCACATGCTATGTGAAGTTGCGGCAAAGGCTTTGCGACGCTGCCGTGTATTCAGTCCATGCATTCCACGGCAATAGCGGTGGCTTCGCCGCCGCCGATGCACAGGCTGGCCACGCCGCGTTTCAGACCACGTGCCTTGAGGGCGTGGATCAGCGTCACCACCAGCCGCGCACCGCTGGCGCCGATCGGGTGTCCCAGCGCGCAGGCGCCGCCATTGACGTTGATTCTCTCGTGCGCAATGCCAAGTTCCTTCATCGGCGTCATCGCCACCACCGCAAACGCTTCGTTGATTTCAAAAAGATCGACATCACCAATGTTCCAGCCGGCCCTGTCCAGCACATTGCGGATCGCGCCCACCGGCGCGGTGGTGAACCACTCCGGCTGCTGCGAGTGGGTGGCGTGTGCCACGATGCGCGCCAGCGGAGTGAGCCCGCGTGCCTTGGCATCGTCTGCGGAAAGCAGCACGACGGCGGCGGCGCCATCGGAGATGCTCGATGAACTGGCCGCCGTGATGGTACCGTTTTCCTTGCGGAACGCCGCCTTCAGGGTCGGGATCTTGGCGATGTCGGAGCGCCCGGGCTGCTCGTCGGTGTCCACCTGCACGTCGCCCTTGCGGCCGCTGACCGTGACCGGCACGATCTCGGCGGCGAAGGCGCCGCTCTGCTGCGCCGCCTGCGCGCGCTTGACCGACTCGATCGCGAAGGCATCCTGGTCTTCGCGAGTGAAGTGGTACTTGTCGGCGCACATTTCACCGAATACGCCCATCGACTTGCCGTCGTAGGGGTTGGTCAGGCCGTCCCACGCCATATGGTCGATCAGCTGGCCGTCGCCGTAGCGGATGCCGGTGCGCGCGTTGACCATGTGCGGGGCATTCGTCATCGACTCCATGCCGCCGGCGATCACCACGCTGGCCGAGCCGGCCTTGATCAGGTCGTGGCCCAGCATGATCGCCTTCATGCCCGAACCGCACACCTTGTTGATGGTGGTACAGCCGGTGCTGGCCGGCAGATCGGCGCCCAGCGCCGCCTGGCGTGCCGGTGCCTGGCCCAGGTTGGCCGGCAGCACGCAGCCCATGATCACCTCGTTCACATCGGCGGGGGTGACGCCGGACTGCTGCAGCGCTGCGCGGATGGCGGTGGCGCCCAGCTTGGTGGTGGGTACGCCGGTGAACTGGCCGAGGAAGGAGCCGATGGCGGTGCGCTTGGCACCGACGATGACGACGCTGACATCCGACATGGGTAACTCCGCTGAAGACTGGGAGGGCGCAGGCGCCCGAGAAATAGCCTCGGGATTATCGCAGCCTGCGGCAAAGCCCGGCAAATCGGGGAGTTTCGTCACAACCCCGGCGGTCAGCCACCTTTCGGACAATTTCCGATAGTCGAAACGCTGGCCAATGACCTAAAGTCACGCTTCGGCCGCTTGCACACGTGCCGTCATGGGGAGACAGGGTGAAAACGACTGACCGAGAATTGCGGCACCGTGAGGTGGCGTTGGTAGCGGCGATGACGCTTGGCCTGAGCGCCTGCGGCGGAGGCGGCAGCAGCGGCGTCAGGCCAACGCCGGCGGCACCTGCTCCCGCTCCGACACCCGCGCTGCCCCAGCCGCCGCTGGATGCCCAGCTCGCACTCACCAATGCCTATGCGGCGCATGCGCAGGGTTACACTGGCGCGGGCGTGGTGATCGGCGTGGTCGATACGGGCATCATGCGCAGCAATCCGACGGTCGCCGGCCGGGTGACACAGGAGCTGATCTACGTCGATCCCAGCACCAATAACATCGCGATCGACGATGTCGTCGGTCACGGCACATGGGTAGCGGGGATCGCTGCGGGTTCACCGTTTGGTCAGTTTCCCGGTGGCATCGCACCAGGCGCAAGTCTGGTCTCGGCGCGCATCATCGATGACGTTGCGCCGAAAGACAACGGATCGGGCCAGGGCAATACGGTCACCGCCGCCGACGCCGTATTCTTCGCCCAGACGCTCAATCCGGCGATGATCGCGGCCGGTGTGCAGGTGATGAACAATTCCTGGGGCGGGATCTATTGGGATACCACGGTTGCCTCGATCAACCAGGCCTTCGCCAATGCGTATGTGCCGTTTGTGGTGCAGCACGGAGGCCTGGTGGTCTTTGCGGCTGGCAATAGCTCGGCCAGCAACCCCAGTGACATTGCCGCACTGCCCAGTCTGGCGCCGCAACTGGAACCGGGCTGGCTGGTGGCGGTCGCGGTGGACAGCAACCATCCGACCCAGTTGGCCAGCTATTCCAACCAGTGCGGCATCGCAATGAACTATTGCCTGGCGGCACCCGGCAACGTGGTCGTACTGGACAAGAACACCACAGCCGGTACCGCCAGCCCGAGCTATTACATCGTTGACGGCACGTCATTCGCCGCGCCGCAGGTGTCCGGCGCCGCAGCGCTGGTGTGGCAGGCCTATCCATATTTCACCAATGATCTGGTGCGGCAGACCCTGCTTGGCACGGCCGATCCGTTGGGCGGATCGCAGCCGAACCCGACCTTCGGCTATGGCGAGCTGGATGTCGGCAAGGCAGTGAACGGTCCTGAACAGTTCAACTGGGGCGATGTCGCCGTCAACTTCACCGGCAGCTCCAGCTGGAACAACCCGATCTCCGGCGCCGGCGGTTTGATCAAGCAGGGCAGCGGCACGCTCAATCTGACCCAACCGTCCAGCTATACCGGCCTGACCCAGGTGCAGGCCGGCACGCTGGTGGCCAAATCGCTCGCCGCCGGCGTCAATATCAGCAGCGGCGCCACGCTCAGCGGCACGCCGACCATCGGCGGCAGCGTGACCAACCTGGGCGTGCTCGGCGTGAGCGGCAGCGACGTCACCGTCGCCGGCAACTACAGCCAGCAGGGCAGCGGCCGGCTGGCGGTGTCGCTGGGTTCGGCGCTGCGCGTCACCGGCACGGCCAGCCTGGCCGGCGGCGACCTGTTCGTGACCGGCACCAATACCGGCTATGTCGTCAGCAACCACACCAACGTGCTGACCGCCACCGGCGGCCTGAGCGGCACCTTTTCGGCGCTGAACACCGCTG
>JAJYSM010000067.1 GCA_021793575.1 Pseudomonadota bacterium | reverse complement strand
GCACGGACGGCGGTAACAAGTAGTCGGTCTCGCGGTCGATCAGTCGAAATCTGCGCATGCCGTCGGTCGTCATCGAAGATGGCTAATTTTAGCTGAGGAGAGCGGGTAAGTCCGACAGGCTGCTAGACTTGCCATTCTTCGCGTTCGAGCTGGAATTTCCATGAGTCATGCCCACAGCGTACCCGTACTGACCATCGACGGCCCATCGGGCTCGGGCAAGGGCACGGTCAGTGCGCGGGTAGCCGGTCATCTGGGCTGGCGGCTACTGGACTCGGGTGCGCTGTATCGCGCGGTGGGTTACGCCGCCGGCATGGCCGGGCTGGATCTGTCGGACGTGGATGCGATGGCGCGCTGCGCCGAGGCCACCCGAATCCAGTTCCGTGCTGGTGCCACGGACGGTTCGACGCGGGTGATCGTGAACGGGCATGATGCCACCGACGAGTTGCGCACCGAAACCGCCGGTGCGGCGGCCTCGGCGATAGCCGCCATGTCACCGGTACGCGATGCGCTGGTGGCGCTGCAGCTGGGCTTTCGCAAGGCGCCTGGCCTGGTGGCCGACGGGCGTGACATGGGCACGGTGATCTTCCCGGATGCGGCGTTCAAGGTTTTCCTCACCGCGAGCGCCTCCGAGCGCGCGAAAAGACGCTATAAGCAGTTGAAGGAAAAGGGACTCAGCGTTACACTCGGCGGCCTTCAGCGAGAAATTGAGGCGCGTGACAGCCGCGATGCATCGCGCGCGGTGGCGCCACTCAGGCCTGCCGCGGATGCCTTGATCGTGGACACCACGGGCATGGGCATCGACGACGTTGTCGCGAAAGTACTGGCGGTCGTGCATCCCTCACCGGCTGCATGACCGTGTTTTGTCCCCCTGCTGCGGCAGGGTTTTAGCCACGGTGACGACGGTCGGTTCCGAGAACCACCCGAGCTGCCCCCAACCGGTGGATCGACTGTTCGTGCGCAACCCATCAAGCGCAGCGGGCACCGATCTTTTCCCACTATGGAATCAACATGACTGAAAGTTTTGCCGAACTGTTTGAACAGAGCCAGCAGGCCATCTCCAAGCTGAAGCCCGGCGCCATCGTCACCGGCATCGTTGTGGAAATCCGCAACGACGTGGTGGTGATCAACGCGGGCCTGAAGAGCGAAGGCATCGTCCCCATCGAGCAGTTCCGCGATGAGCAGGGCGTGCTGGAGGTGCAGGTAGGCGACGAGGTGAAGGTAGCCCTCGAAGCTTTGGAAGACGGTTTCGGCGAAACCAAGCTGTCGCGCGAGAAGGCCAAGCGCTCGATGGTGTGGGACGACCTCGAGCACGCCTTCGACAAGGAGGAGACCATCGTTGGCCTCATCTCCGGCAAGGTCAAGGGCGGCTTCACGGTCGACATCAAGGATGTCCGCGCATTCCTGCCCGGTTCGCTGGTGGACGTGCGCCCGGTGCGCGATCCGGTGTTCCTCGAGGGCAAGGAACTCGAGTTCAAGATCATCAAGCTCGACCGCAAGCGCAACAACGTGGTGGTCAGCCGCCGCGCTGTGGTCGAGACCGAGTTCTCTGCCGAGCGCGAGCAGCTGCTTGAGCGCCTGACCGAGGGCGCCGTGGTCAAGGGCACCGTCAAGAACCTCACCGACTACGGCGCGTTCGTGGATCTGGGCGGCATCGACGGCCTGCTGCACATCACTGACATGGCGTGGAAGCGCGTGCGCCACCCGTCCGAAGTGGTCAACGTCGGCGACGAGCTCGACGTGCGCGTGCTGAAGTACGACAAGGAGCGCAACCGCGTTTCGCTCGGCCTGAAGCAGCTCGGCGACGACCCGTGGGTCGCCATCGCCCGCCGCTACCCGGTTGGCAGCCGCCTGTTCGGCAAGGTTTCCAACGTCACCGATTACGGCTGCTTCGTCGAGATCGAGCCGGGCGTGGAAGGTCTGGTGCACGTCTCCGAAATGGACTGGACCAACAAGAACGTCAACCCGGCCAAGGTCGTGCAGGTGGGTGACGAAACAGAAGTCACCGTGCTGGACGTGGACGAGGAGCGTCGCCGCATCTCGCTGGGCATCAAGCAGACCCGCTCGAACCCGTGGGAAGCTTTCGCCGCCATGCACAAGAAGGGCGACAAGGTGTCCGGCCAGATCAAGTCGATCACCGACTTCGGCGTGTTCATCGGTCTGGACGGCGGCATCGACGGTCTGGTGCACCTGTCCGACATCTCCTGGCAGATGTCCGGCGAAGACCTCGTGCGCAACTTCAAGAAGGGCGACGAGATCGAGGCGGTGGTGCTGGCCGTTGACCCGGAGCGTGAGCGCATCTCGCTCGGCATCAAGCAGATGGAGCAGGATCCGTTCGGCCAGTTCATGGCAGCCAATCCGCGCGGCACCATCGTCAACGGCACCGTCAAGGAAGTCGACGCCAAGGGTGCGTTGATCGATCTGGGCGAGGGCGTGGAGGGCTATCTGCGCGCCAACGACATCGCCAAGGAGCGCATCGACGACGCCACCCAGCACCTGAAGGTGGGCGACAAGGTCGAGGCCAAGTTCACCGGCATGGATCGCAAGGGTCGTCAGCTCGCGCTGTCGATTCGCGCCAAGGACGAGGAGGACGTGCAGGAGGCCATCATCGACTACGCTTCCGCCTCGACCGGCACCACCAAGCTCGGCGCCTTGCTCAAGGAACAGTTCGACAAGGCTGACTGATTGTTGCGACAGTCTCATGCGGGGCGGCGCTCTGCCGCCCCGCCGTTTGATGTCACGGACATTGGGGTCCCATGACCAAATCCGAATTGATCGAGGCGCTGGCCAGGCGCCAGACCCATCTTGCGTTTGCCGACGTCGAAATGGCCGTCAAGAGCGTGATCGAACAGATGAGCCATGCGCTGGCCCACGGCGAGCGCATCGAGGTGCGCGGTTTCGGCAGCTTTGCGCTGCACTACCGGCCGGCACGCATGGGGCGCAATCCGAAGACGGGCGATGCCGTGGCGCTGCCGGGCAAGCATGTGCCGCATTTCAAACCGGGCAAGGAACTGCGCGAGCGCGTCAACCAGCATCTGGAAGACGGCGGAGATTCTGGCGCTCATTGACGCCCCGATACGGCGTGACTGCAGGCAGGCGCGCATGTCGATCCTGCCTTTTTTGTGCCTTGCGGATGCCGTGAGCCGGAGTCTTCTGATGAGGCGTTTGGCGATGGCTGCACGGGTGGGCAACGCCTGTGCCTGTCACGTCCAATCGGGTAAAGTCCTCGCATGCGACCGCTCGTGATATCCATCTTTGCTGTATTCATCGTGGCCGGCGTGGTGCTGGGTGCGCTCAATGCCGATCTGGTCACCTACGATTTCGTGTTCACTCAGGTGCACCTTCCCAAGGGGGCGGCCCTGCTTGGTGCCTTGGTGATCGGCTGGCTGCTGGGTGGCCTGGCTGCGTGGGCTGGCATGCAGTCGCGCCATCGCCGGCGACGCGATGCCACCAAGCCGCTGCCGCCTGCTTCATGAAGCTTGCCGATGAGTTGCTGCTGCTGGTGCCGGCAGCCTTCGTGCTGGGCTGGTGGGCCTCGCGCTGGTGGGCGACGCGTCGCTCCGGTGCCGCAGCCAACGAGCTGTCCTCGGACTATTTTCGCGGCCTGAACTACCTGCTCAACGAGGAGCAGGACAAGGCGATCGAGGTATTCCTGCGGCTGGCCGAATACAACCGCGACACGGTGGAAACCCATCTCGCGCTGGGCAACCTGTTTCGCCGTCGCGGCGAGGTCGAGCAGGCGATCCGCCTGCATCAGCATCTGGTCTCGCGTCCGGGACTGTCGGACGCGATGAAGACCGTCGCACTGCTGGAGTTGGGCGAGGACTACATGCGGGCCGGGCTGCTCGATCGCGCCGAGGCACTGTTTTCGGACCTGGTGGCGATGGATGCGCATGCGCCGTCGGCGCTGCGCCACCTGATCGCGATCTACCAGCATGAGCGTGACTGGTACAAGGCGATCGAGCACGCGCGCCGGCTGGAGGTGATGACTGGCGAGGACGAGGCGCCGATGATTGCCCAGTTCTACTGCGAACTGGCCGACCGTTCGCGTCAGCACGGCGCGCTGGCCGAGGCGCGCGAGTACCTGCAGCAAGCCTTCGAATGCCAGGCCGACTGCGTCAGGGCATTCATGCTCACTGGCCGCCTGCAGTCCGAGGAGGGTCATTATCTCGAGGCGGTGGACGCCTACGAGGCGGCGATCCAGGCCGACGCGGCTTTCACGCCGGACATCCTGCCGCCCCTGCTCAACAGCTATGCGCATGCACAGCAGATGGAGCGCGCGGAGAGTTTTCTGCGTGATCTGCTGGGCCGTTACCACGGCATTTCGCCGGTGCTGGCACTGGCCCAGCTCTATCGCCAGCGCGACGGCGAACGCACGTCGATCGATTTCCTCACTGCACAACTGCGCCAGCGCCCGTCGGTGCGCGGCCTGATGGCCTTGATCGATGCCACCATGGACAAGATCGACGGCGAGGCGCGGGAGAATTTCCTGATCCTGCGCGATCTCACCCGCAAGCTGCTGGAGGGCCAGGCGATGTACCGCTGCAGTCGCTGCGGCTTCGGCGCCAAGGCGCATCACTGGCAGTGCCCCAGCTGCAAGAGCTGGAGCACGATCCGGCCGATCCATGGCGTCGCCAGTGAGTGAAACGGCACTCGCCAAGGCCGCCATCGGATGGCCGCTGATCGCGCTGTTGCTCGCGCTGTTGCTGGTGCGCGGAGTGATGGCCTACGCACAGCATCGCGGCATGCTCGATCTGCCCGGGCGACGCCGTTCGCACACCCTGCCGACGCCCAGAGGTGGCGGCCTTGGCGTGGTGGTGGCTGTGCTGATCTGCATCCCTGGTGCCTGGCTGACGCTGCCTGCTCGCTGGCCGTCCGCTGTGTTGATCAGCGTGCCTGGCGCGCTGGCGCTGGTGGCACTGGCCGGCTGGTGGGACGATCACCAGCCGCTGCCGGTATGGCCGCGACTCGGTGCACAGCTGCTGGCCGTGCTGGGGTTTTCGCTTGCATTGTTCGCCACCGGGCTGCCGGCATGGTGGCTACCGCTGCTGCTGGGCGCCGGCGCCTGGAGCATCAATCTGCACAATTTCATGGACGGCATCGACGGCCTGCTGGCGCAGCAGGCGATCTTCGTGAGCTGCGGCCTGGCGCTGCTGGCCGCATCGGCCTCACAGCCGGCGCTGGCGATCGCGGCGGCCGTAGTGGCGGCCGCCACGCTGGGGTTCTGGCGCTACAACCGGCCACCGGCGCGGGTTTTCATGGGCGATGTCGGCAGCGGCAGCCTCGGCCTGCTGATCTTCGCACTCAGCGCGATGCTGTGGCGGCGACAGGCCGCCCTGCTGTGGCCAGCGCTGATCCTGTGCTCGGCTTTCGTGACCGACGCCAGCCTGACGCTGCTGACCCGCATCTGGCGCGGTCGGCGCTGGCATGCCGCGCATCGGGAGCATCTTTATCAGTGGCTGGTGCGCCGCGGCGGAACCCATGCTGGAGTGGATGCCGCCTACATGGGCTGGAATCTGCTGGTGGCGGCACCGGGGGCCTGGTGGGCTAGCAGTCACCCGCATGCTGCGCTGCCCGTTAGTATGTTGGTCTACCTGAGCGCGGCAGCCGTCTGGCTGGCGCAGAAACGTCGCTGCCTGCGGCGCAACCTGTCGAAGGATCGCCATGTCGTTGCGTAAATCGATCGGCGTCATCCATCCGCGCATCGCGGTCGTGCTGCACGACCTGGCGATGGCGGCGCTGGCCTGGTGGCTCGCCAAGCAGTTGCGCTACTCCCTGCAGCCCGGCGAGATCGTCAGTTACCACCTGCTGGAATTTCCGCTGGTGTTGCTGGTGCAGGGGCTGATTTTTCGCTGGACGGGCCTGTACAAGAGCGTCTGGCGCTTCGCCAGCCTGCCAGATCTGTGGAATATCCTGCGCGCGGTGGTGATCGGCGCGTTCGCGATCTATCCCGCACTGTTTCTGTACAACCGGCTGGACGGTGTGCCGCGCTCGGTGCTGTTGATCTACCCGGTGATGCTCGGCGTGCTGCTGGGTGCGCCGCGGCTGGCCTATCGCTACTGGAAGGACAGCCGCAGCGAGCTGCTGCAGAACCAGAAAGTCAAACGTGTATTGATCGTGGGTGCCGACCGCGCCGGCGAAGTGCTGTCGCGCGATCTGCGCCGCGACAGCCGCTACTCGGTGGTGGGTTTTGTCGATGACAAACCCAGCCTGCGCGGCGCCAGCATCAACGGCCATCCGGTGCTGAGCCGCCTGGACCAGTTGCCCGAGGTGGCGCGCGAGGCGGCCGTGGACATGCTGCTGATCGCACTGCCGGCCGCCTCGACCAGCGAGATGCGCCGCGTGGTGGCGTTGTGCGATGCCACCGGGTTGCCATATCGCACGGTGCCGCGGCTGGAGGATGTAGTCGCCGGCCGCGCCCAGTTCAATCAGATCAAGGAAGTGGCGATCGACGACCTGCTCGGCCGCGACGCGGTGGAGCTGGACTGGACGGCGATTCGCGAAACGCTGACCACCCGCCGCGTGCTGGTGACCGGTGGTGGTGGTTCGATCGGCTCGGAATTGTGCCGGCAGATTGCGCGCATGGGGGCACAGTCGCTGATCGTGGTCGAGCAGAGTGAGTACAACCTGTACCGGATCACGCAGGAGCTGCGCGCGGACTTTCCCGAACTGATCCTGGAAGGCATCCTGGCCAACTGCGGCGATCAGGTGGCGATGCAGAAAGTGTTCGCGCAAGCGATGCCGCAGGTGGTGTTCCACGCGGCCGCCTACAAGCACGTGCCGATGCTGCAGGGGCAGCTGCGCACGGCGTTCCGCAACAACGTTCTGGGCACGCGCACGGTCGCCGATGTGGCGCGCGAAACCGGCGTCGAGTGCTTCGTGCTGATCTCCACCGACAAGGCGGTCAACCCGACCAGCGTGATGGGCGCCTGCAAGCGGGTGGCCGAAATCTACTGCCAGAATCTCGATGCGCACGCCGACACCCGCTTCATGACGGTGCGCTTCGGCAACGTGCTGGATTCGGCCGGCTCGGTGGTGCCGCTGTTCCGCCGGCAGATCCGCGACGGCGGCCCGGTCACCGTGACCCATCCGGAGGTCTCGCGCTATTTCATGACGATACCCGAGGCCTGCCAGCTGATCCTGCAGGCGGCCAGCATCGGCAAGGGTGGCGAGATCTACGCGCTTGACATGGGCGAGCCGGTCAAGATCCGCGACCTGGCCGAACAGATGATCCGCCTCGCCGGCAAGAAGCCGGGCAGCGAGATTCCGATCGTCTACACCGGGCTGCGTGCCGGCGAGAAGCTGTTCGAGGAGCTTTTCCACCCGCTGGAAAACTACCGCGCCACCGGGCATGCGAAGATTTTCCTGGCGCAGCACCGCGAAGTTTCGTGGGAGCTGCTGCAGGCGCTGCTGAACAAGGCCGCCGAGGCGGTGGCCGTCTACAACGAAGACGAACTGCGTCGCTGCGTGTCCAGCCTGTTGCCATCGTTCCGCTGGAGCGAAGTCGCGCAGCCGGACAACGTCGTTTCGATTCGCCGCAATGAACCCGGAGATCAGTGAGTGAGCAAACCCCTGCGCAAGGTGGTATTTCCCGTGGCCGGGCTCGGCACGCGCTTTCTGCCGGCCACCAAGGTGGTGGCCAAGGAAATGCTGCCGGTACTCGACAAGCCGTTGATCCAGTACGCCGTCGACGAGGCGGTGGACGCCGGCGCCGACACGCTGATCTTCGTCACCAACCGCTACAAGCACGCGATCGCCGACTATTTCGACAAGGCCTACGAGCTGGAGGCGAAGCTGCAGGAAAAGGGCAAGGACGAGCTGCTGGCGCTGGTGCAGGGCACGCTGCCGCGGCACGTGCGGGCGATCTTCGTGACCCAGCCGGAGGCGCTCGGCCTGGGTCATGCGGTGCTCTGCGCCAGGCCGGTGGTGGGCGACGAGCCGTTCGGCGTGGTGCTGCCCGATGACCTGATCTGGAACGGCGCGATCGGCAGCGGCAAGGGCGCGCTGCGGCAGATGGCGGAACTGGCCGATGCCCAGCAGGCCGGCGTGATCGCGGTGGAGGAGGTGCCGCCGAACGAGACCGACAAGTACGGCATCGTCGACGCCACGCCGATCGACGCGCGCAGCGCGCGGATCCGTCACATGGTCGAGAAACCGAAGCCGGCCGAGGCGCCCTCCAACCTTGCCGTGGTCGGCCGCTACGTGCTGCCGGGGCGGATCTTCCAGCTGCTGGAGCAGACCATTCCGGGCGCCGGCGGCGAGATCCAGCTCACCGATGCCATCGACGCGCTGCTGAAGGAGCAGGGCAAGGTGCTGGCCTACCGGTTCGAGGGCACGCGCTTCGACTGTGGTAACAAGGCCGGCCTGGTGCGCGCCACCATGCACATGGCCATGCAGGATCCGAAGCTGGCCGAGGTCGTGCGCGAGTTCGTCGGCCGGCTCTGAGACCGCAGTAGCTGCGCTGACGTCGTTCGCGCGTGGCTTGAGCACCTCCCTGAAAGCCCGGCAGTTCGTCGGCTGCCGTGCTTTTGCGTGGCCGGTCGGCGCGGCATGGCCCACAAGCGCGTCGATGCCATCGTCCGGCAAGCCTGCAACCTGCCAGAATCCATACGCCTTCCTGCCATCTTCATGCGGCAGGATGACCTGGGGAAAACCCTTGACAGCTCTGCACCCGCGGCCTGCGCGCCCTGTCGGTGCGGCCGTCATGCCGCCGGCGCCGACGTGCATGCGCTGAACTGGTTCGTCAACGACGCCTATATCGGCCGCAGCGCGCCAGGCCAGCTGCTGTACTGGCAGTCGCCCACGGCAGGCAGCTACGCCGTGCGGGTGGTCGACGAGCATGGCCGTAGCGATCAGCGTCCGCTCGGCGTGAGTCTGGTGGAGTAGCCGCGGCGGAAGCGGCGCCCGCGCGCTGCGCTATGCTCGCCACCTCTGCATCCATACCGAGGTGTCGCTGCCGCCATGAAGTCGCCACCGGCCCTGTCCTATTACCGCGCCACGGCCACGCCGTATGCGGCCTATGCGCCGCTGCAGGGCAGGGCGCATGCGCGCGTGGCGATCATCGGCGGCGGTTATGCGGGCCTTAACACGGCGCTGGGCCTGGCTGAGCGCGGCGTGCGCGAGGTGGTGCTGCTGGAGCGCGAGCAGATCGGCTTCGGCGCCTCCGGCCGCAACGGCGGCTTCGTCTTTGCCGGCTACTCGCTGGGCGAGCAGGCGTTGCTGGCGCAGCGGGGCGAGGCGCGCGCACGCGCGATGTTCGATCTCACCACCGAGGCCGTGCAGCGCATCCGCCGACGCGTCACGGACTACGCGATCGACTGCGACGTGGTCGACGAGGGCGTGATCTGGGCCAACTGGTTCCGCGACCCGGCTGTGCTGCGCCGGCGCCAGCAGCTGCTGGCCGAGCACTACGGCGTGCAGTGGCAATGGCTGCCGCAGCAGGAACTGCGCGAGCGCGTGCGCAGCGAGCGCTACCACGACGGCCTGTACGAACGCGACGCGCTGCATCTGCATCCGCTCAACTACGCGCTGGGCCTCGCGGCCGCGGCGGTCGGGCAGGGCGTGCGCCTGCACGAGCTCAGCGGCGTGACCGGTCTGACGCGCGAGGGGACTCAGTGGCGCGTGCGCACGGCGCAGGGCGAGTTGCTGGCCGAGCAGGTGGTGCTGGCCTGTGGCGGCTACCTCGCCGGGCTGCAGCGCGCGATCGATCGCGCGATCCTGCCGATCGCCACCTACGTGATGGTGACCGAGCCGCTGGGCGCGCGCCTGGCTCAGTGCCTACCTACCCGTGCGGCGGTCTACGACAGCCGCTTCGCGTTCGACTACTACCGCGCGCTGCCGGATACCCGGCTGCTGTGGGGCGGCCGCATCTCGGTGCGCAACCGTTCGCCGCAGGCGGTGCAGCGGCTGCTCACGCAGGATCTGTTGCGGGTATTTCCGCCATTGAAAGGCGTCAAGGTCGACTACGCGTGGTCGGGGCTGATGAGCTATGCGCGGCACCAGATGCCGCAGGTGGGCGGCAGCGACGACGGGCTGTGGTGGGCGCAGGCGTTCGGCGGCCACGGCCTGGCGCCCACCAGCGTGGCCGGCGAGCTGCTGGCCGTGGCGATCGCTGCGGGTGACGATCGCTGGAAGCAGTTCGCCGACTACGGTCTGGCCAGCACATACCGCCCGTTCGGCTATCTCGGCGCGCAGGCGAGCTATTGGTGGCAGCAGGGCCACGACTGGTTGAGGACGAGGCTGGAAGGATGACCGAAATCACGGTGGCGGAAATCAGCTGGGCCGATTTCGAGAAGGTGCTGATGGTGGCCGGTACGGTGACGCGGGTGGAGCCGTTCCCCGAGGCGCGCAAGGCGGCATGGAAGGTGTGGGCGGATTTCGGCCCTTACGGCGAGCGCAAGACCAGCGCCCAGATCGTGGCGCTGTACCCGGCCGAGGACCTGGTCGGGCGGCAGATTGTAGGGGTGCTCAACTTTCCGGAAAAGCAGGTCGGGCCGTTCCGCTCGCAGTTCCTGCTGACCGGTTTCCACACCGACGCGGGCGTGGTGATCACGGCGCTGGAGCGCCCGGTGCCGAACGGCAGCCGGCTCGCCTGAGCCGGTCGCACTGCCTCAGCGGCGGCTCGCATCGAGCCAGATGGCGAGCCCCTGCGCATTCAGCTCGATGTCCATCGCCAGCAGCTGACACAACGCCTCGCGGCCACGCGTCCAGCCGTGTGCCTGGGCGCGCCCGGCGTACAGATCGGTCAGTGACGCCATCAGCGCCGCATGCCGATCAGGCTGATCGGCGGTGGCGCGTGCCAGCGCCACCATCGCATCGATCTGCGCATGCAGGTCGCCGGCCAGCCGCTCCACGTCCTCCACGCGGCCGTAGTGGGTGAGGTACATCGCCGCGGGTTGCAGCGCGATCAGCCGGTCTATCGACGCATGCAGCGCGAGCGGATCGAACTGCACCGGCGAGGTGGTGGGCAGGATGAACGGCCCGTGCGCGCCGTCGAACTCGCGGTAGCTGAGGCCGAAGGTGTCGCCGGTGAAGCAGACGTTGGCGCGCGCGTCGAACACGCACAGGTGGTGTCTGGCGTGACCGGGCGTATCGAGGCAGCGCAGCGTGCGGCCCGCCAGCTCCACCTCGTGGCCATCGGTGGCCTCGACCACGCGCTCCGCGGCAATCGGCCGCAGCCGTCCATACGTCTGTTCCATCACCGCCTCGCCGTACACCGCGCTGGCGCCGGCCCACAACTGGGTAGGGTCGATCATGTGGCGGGCGCCGCGCGGGTGCACCAGCAGCCGCGCATTCGGTAACCGCGCGATCAGCTCACCGGCACCGCCGGCGTGATCCAGATGCACGTGGGTGAGGATCAGCCAATCCACCTCGGCCGGCGCGATACCGGCGTCATCCAGCGCGGCCAGCAGGCGCGGCACCGCGTGGTTGGTGCCGCAGTCGATGAAGGCGCCATGGCCACGCTCGACCAGCAGATACGCCGCATCAAACTGCGGCCGGACGAAGCCGGTGTCGATGGTGTGGATGCCGTGGTTGGAAGTCATGCCGATCTCGCGGGGATTCGATCCGGCGAGGATAACAAGCCGCCATCCACGGGATTACCCACGCCGACGATACCCGTGCCTCACGCTGACGCATCCACCAGCACCAGCTCGGCATCTTCCAGTGCCTTGATCCGCAGCAGCGGTTCGCTGCGGATGGCAACACCGTCGCGCACGGCCAGCCGCACACCGTTGAGTTCCACCGCACCCTTCGACGGCACCAGGTAGCCGTAGCGGCCGTCGGCCAGCGCGTACTCGGCGGTTTCGCCGGCCTTGAGGCTGGCTCCGAGCACGCGCGCATCGGTGCGCAGCGGCAGTGCCTCGGTGTCCTCGCTGAAGCCGCTGGCCAGGGCCACGAAGCGGCCCGCGCGATCACCCACCGGAAACGGCCGCGCGCCCCACGACGGCGGTCGCCCGCGCTGGTCGGGGATGATCCAGATCTGGAAGATCCGCGTGGTGCCCGGCTCCAGGTTGTATTCCGAGTGGGTGATGCCGCTGCCGGCGCTCATCACCTGCACGTCGCCCGCCTCGGTGCGGCCCTCGTTGCCGAGGTTGTCGCGATGGGTGATGGCCCCTTCGCGCACGTAGGTGATGATCTCCATGTCCGCATGCGCATGCGGGGGAAAACCGGTCTGCGCGGCGATGGTGTCGTCGTTCCACACGCGCAGCGCGCCCCAGCCCATGCGCTGCGGGTCGCTGTAGCTGGCGAACGAGAAATGGTGCTTGGCATCCAGCCAGCCGTGGTTGGCTCCGCCCAGGCTGTCGAAGGGTCTGTGCTCGATCATCGCGTGCTCCGAAGGTTGTCTGGCGCCCGCAGCGGCGCCGGTACGTAGCGTGGGGGCACCACGCTAAGCCTGAAACGGGCCGGCGGGAAACGGACTGTCGCCGGATCGGCACCGCCGCCGTCCGTTCACCACGCCAGCATGATCTTGCCGATGTGCGCGCTGCTCTCCATCAGGGCGTGCGCACGCGCCGCCTCGGCGGCGGGAAACACCTGATGGATCACCGGCCGCACCTGGCCGCTTTCCAGCAGCGGCCAGACCTGCGCGTGCAGCTGGCGGGCGAGGGCGCCCTTGAACGCCACCGGCCGCGCGCGCAGGGTCGAGCCGGTGAGGGTGAGTCGGCGCCGCATCAGGGTGGCGGCGTCGATGCCAGCGTGGCTGCCGCCGAGGGTGGCGATGAACACCAGCCGGCCGCCCTCGGCCAGCGCGTCGATCTCGCGCGGGATGTACTCGCCGGCCACCATGTCGAGGATCACGTCGACGCCGCGGCTGCCGGTGGCGCGCTTCACCACTTCGACGAAATCCTGCGTGCGGTAGTTGATCGCGGTGGCGCCGAGCCTTTCGCAGGCCGCGCACTTGGCGGCGTCGCCGGCGGTGGCGAACACCCGCTGGCCCAGCGCGTGCGCCAGCTGGATCGCGGTGACGCCGATGCCGCTGGAGCCGCCCTGCACCAGCAGCGATTCGTGCGCGCCGCCTTCGCCGCGACCGAGCTGGCCGCGCTCGAACACGTTGCTCCACACGGTGAAGTAATTTTCCGGCAGCGCCGCCGCCTCGATCATCGAGAAACCCGCCGGCAGCGGCAGGCACTGCACCAGCGGCGCCACCGCGTATTCGGCGTAGCCGCCGCCGGCGAGCAGCGCGCACACGGCATCGCCGGGCCCGAGGCCGAACCGGTTGTCGCCGGACAGGTCGCCGTCGACCAGCGTGCCGGCCACTTCCAGCCCGGGCAGGTCGGAGGCGCCCGGCGGCGGCGCATAGTTGCCCATGCGCTGGAATACGTCGGGTCGGTTGACCCCGGCGGCCGCCACCTTTATCAGCACCTCGCCCGGCCCGGGCCGGGGGCGCTCGCGGGTGGTCAGCTGCAGCACTTCGGGGCCGCCGGGACGGAGGATTTCGATCGCTTGCATGGTGGGCATGGTCTGGCTCCGCAGGGCGAGTATTACGGACAAGCTGATGTCGGCATGCGGGAACATCAAGCGCCGTCTTCACCCTGCCGCCAGCGCGGGGATGGCCCGTCTACCAGTCCGTGGGCCGGTAGTCCTTCAGAAACTGCCCCCACACGTGCTGACCGCTGTTGATGCCGCTGATGATCGGATCGACGATGCGCGCGGCGCCATCGACGATGTCCAGCGGCGGGTGGAAGCGTTCTTCCAGCACCTTTTTCGCAGCGAGTTCGGCCGGATCCTCGTCGGTCACCCAGCCGGTGTCGACGCTGTTCATGTGGATGCCGTCGTTGTGGTAATCGGTGGCGGCGGTGCGCGTCATCATGTTGAGCGCGGCCTTGGCCATGTTGGTGTGCGGGTGCCGGGTGGTCTTGAAGTTGCGGTAGAACTGGCCCTCCATCGCCGAGACGTTGACGATGTGCTTGTCGCGCTCGGGCGTGCGCAGCATCAGCGGCTTCAGCCGCGCGTTGAGGATGAACGGCGCGATCGCGTTGACCAGCTGCACTTCCAGCAATTCCACCGACGGCACCTCGGCCATCAGCAGCCGCCACGAATTGCGTTCGCGCAGATCGACCTGCTGCAGGTCCTGGTCGAGCCTGCCGGCGGGGAACAGATGGCTTTGTGCCAGGAGTTCCTCCGGCAGCAGCGGCAACTGCGACAGTTCGGCGGTGCGGGTGAGGCCGGGCAGACTCGTGCCCTGGCCGGCCACAGCCAGGGCACCCGTCTCGGGCAGGATGTGCGCGCTGCGCAGCCCCTCGTAATGACCGACCAGGGCGCGCACATGCGCCGGCATGTCGTGCAGGGCGGCGGTCTCACCGGCCATCATGTGGGCGTAGAACTCCGGCGGCCGACGCACGGTCTGGCAGGCGTTGTTGATGATGAAATCCAGCCGCGTCCGCGTTGCCCCCAGCTCCTGGCAGAACGCCTCCACGCTGGGTGTGTGGCGCAAGTCCAGTCCGTACACCTGCAACCGATGGCCCCATTCGCCGAAATCGGGCTCTCCGGCATAGCGTGTCGCCGAGTCGCGCGGGAAGCGTGTGGTGACGATCAGCTCGGCGCCCGCGCGCAGCAGCTTCAGGCCGGCCTGGTAACCGATCTTCACCCGCCCACCGGTCAGCAGCGCCACCCGCCCGCGCAGATCCGTCAGCTCGGTGCGCTTGGCGTAGTTGAACGCGGCGCACGTCGGGCACAGCTGGTCGTAGAAGAAATGGATGGCCGAATACTTCTGCTTGCACACGTAACAGTGCTTTGGCTCGACCGATTCGCGCGGCTGTGCGGCGTCGCAGCCACCATCGGCATCCGGCGGTACGTCGTGCGGGGTGAACCCCTCGGGCGCGAACACATTCGGTGTGGTGAACACCGGCCGGCGTCGCAGCGCGCGGATTCCGGTCTGGTTCAGTACGCTGTCCTCGATGCGGATCTTCGAGGCGTGGCGCGCCTTCTCGGCGGCCTTCAGCTTGATCCGGCGCGCTGCCGGATCAGGATGGTAAACCTGCGCCACCGCCTGCTGCAGGCGTGCGCGATCCGCGGCGGGCAGCCGATCGAGCAACTGCCGATCGGCGGCCACGGATTCAAGCAGGGTCGCTGCTGTGCGCAGCGATTCCAGCAGCGTGGAGTCCGCGTCATCTGCAGGGAATGGTGGGGGCATCGAGATCGTCAAAAGGGTCGTCCGCACTTCAACAGGTAAGGTCACGATGCATGCCTTGCGAGTGGGGCACGTCGTGATCGGGCGCAATCAGGGCTGCGTATTTTATCGTGCCGAAGCTCATCACGACGGCATAGCGCGGATTTGGCCCGCAGACTGTGGCGTGTCTATCCGATCTTGTTGAGCTTGCGCTATCACGTCAAGGCAGAGCCAGCATTTTCGCAGGAAGTTTCGACCCTTGGCGCGCGCCACACCGTGTGACGTCAGCCGCCGATAACATTGCGGTGCCGCCAGTCAGTCGCGCTACTCCTGCGCACCAACATCCAGCGCCCGCCACCCCGCACTCCCCAGCTTCCGCAGCGTCTCGATATTGCGCCGGTAGATTTCGTCGGGATCGGTCAGGGCATCGGCGGCGCGCTCGACGCTGGCTTCGCGCAGCAGGTGCAGGGTGGGGTACGGCGAGCGGTTGCTGGCGTTTTCGATGTCGTCGGGGGCGCTGTCGGCGAACTGGTAGTGCGGGTGGAAGCTGGCGACCTGCAGCACGCCGTCGAGCCTGAGCGTTTCCACCGCCGCGTCGGCGCTGTCGAGGAAGTCGTTGTAGTCGAG
>JAJYSM010000066.1 GCA_021793575.1 Pseudomonadota bacterium | reverse complement strand
AAGGAGCACCGGCCTATCTTGTTGGCACTTCGTCCCAGGCTGCGCTGGGAGCGGTTCTCATGAACGCCCTGAAAGAACTCGGGGCGTCAGAGGCCATCGGCCCTCGGACTTCGACGGACGTAACAGCTTGGACTGACGCTGGCGGCGGCGGTGGCCGTCACCGCGATGGCCGAGGCGCCCACCGCGCCCGGTGTGGTTCGCCACATGGAGGGCAAGGCTTACGCCGTGGCCGACGGGCATCTGATGTATCGGGAATCGCACTGGCTGTACGACGACGTTCGACCCAGCCAGGACACTACGGTGAGTCGCGCCGACCTGCTCGCCGCCGAGCAGGCGCCACTGGATGGGCAGTGCCACATTCCCTGAGCCGCCCCTGTGAGGGAGAAGATGCTTCGGGAGAATGCAGCCCCTGTGGGAGCGGCTTCAGCCGCGATGCTTTTGATGCTTTGAATGCTTTGGATGCATCAAGGCAAGAGCATCGCGACTGAAGTCGCTCCCACCAGTGAAGTCGCTGCCACCGTGCAACTCAGGGTTCGATGCAGTCGAACTCGCGCTGCGGGTTCACGTCGTCGTCGTAGTGGACGTCTTCACGGCCGAAGCCGAACAGCCGCAGAAACTCGCTCTTGTAGCCCGCATAGTCGGTGATCTGGCGCAGATTCTCGGTGGTCACCGTGGGCCACAGCGCCTTGCACGCCTGCTGCACGTCGTCGCGCAGCTCCCAGTCGTCCAGCCGCAGGCGCCCCTCGTCATCGAGCCGCGGCGGCTGACCGTCGGCGCGATACATGAAATCGCGGAACAACCGGTTGACCTGCTCGATGGTGCCCTCGTGCAGGCCAAGCTCCTTCATGATGCGGAACACCATCGACACGTACAGCGGAATCACCGGGATCGCCGCGCTGGCCTGGGTGACCACCGACTTCATCACGCCCACGCGCGCATCCAGGCCGATCGCGGCATGCTTCGCGCGCAGCTCGCGCGCGGTGTTGTCCAGATGCTGCTTGGCGCGGCCGAGCGTGCCGTGCCAGTAGATCGGCCAGGTGATCTCGGTGCCCACGTAGCTGAAGGCGACCGTTTTGGCCTGCGCGGCCAGCACGCCGGCAGCGCTCAGCGCCTCGATCCACAGCGCCCAGTCGGCGCCGCCCATCACGGTGACGGTGTCGGCAATCTCCTGCTCGGTGGCCGGCTCCACCGTCACCTGCACCACGGTGTCGCGGTTGGTGTCGGCCGAGCTGGCGGTGAACGGCTCGCCGATGGTCTTGAGCGAGGAGCGCACCACCTCGCCGGTGTCCGGCAGGCGGCGCAGCGGCGAGGCGAGTGAATACACCACCAGGTCGATCGGGCCGCCCATTTCGCGCCGGATCAGCTCGATCGCGCGGGCGCGCGTCTCGTGCGAGAACGCGTCGCCGTTGATCGACCGGCTGTACAGCCCGGCCTGCTTGGCCTGCACGTCGAACGCGGCCGAGTTGTACCAGCCGGCGGTGCCGGTCTTGGCGTCACTGCTGGGCTTTTCGAAGAACACGCCCAACGTCGCCGCGCCGTGGCCGAAGGCCGCCGTGATGCGCGCCGCCAGGCCGTAGCCGGTGGAGGCGCCGATCACCAGCACGCGCTTCGGTCCGGCGCCGGACTGGCCGCTGGCCCGGGTCACCGCGATCTGGTCGAGCACATTGTGTTCGCAGCCGACCGGGTGGGCCGTGATGCAGATGAAACCACGCACTTTGGGATGGATGACCACGCACTGGCTCCTGCTGACTCGATGAAGTGCCGCAGTTTACCCTCGCCGGGCAGCCATGCGCTGCCGTAGGGCGCGCGCCACTGCGGACAGACGCACGTCGTCACGGGTGGAGCCCACGCTCAGGCGACGGCGTTCGCGATGGCGGCGGTTTGCGTGATCCGCCGCGCACCCGATACCACCAGTGGCAGCCACAGCAGGGTCAAGGTGGCGGCACACAGGAAGATGCCGTTGGTGCCAAGCCGCCCCAGTGCGATGCCACCGAGAGTGCCGCCGACAAAGGCGCCGAGGAACTGGCTGGTCGAATAGGCGCCCATCGCCGCGCCGCGCAGATGCGCCGGCGCCAGCAGCGAAACCAGGCTGGGCAGTGCCGCCTCCAGCAAATTGAAGGCGGAGAAGAACACCGTGGCGGCCATGCCGATCGCGATCAGATGATTGCCGGACAGCGCGAAGCCGAGCAACGCCAGGCCGATCGCCACCACGCAGACCATCACAATGCGCAGGCTCTGCGCGAGCTCGCGCATGTGGCGCAGGCTGGCCCCCATCACCAGCGCGGCGACCACCATCACCGGCAGGTACAGCTCCCAGTGCCGATTGACCGGCAGATGCAGCCGATCCGCCAGCAACAGGGGCAGGCCGATGAAGCTGGCGGTGAGCAGCGCATGCAGGAAAAACACCGAGCCGTTCAACACCAGCATGCGGCTGTCGCGCAGCATCGCCAGCACGTGGCCGAAACCCGCGGCTGCCGGCGCACGCCTGCGTTCCGGCGTCGGCACGATCAGCCACAGCAGCAGCAGGGAGAACAATGCCAGCACCGAGGTGGCGGCGAACAAGCCGGGCAGGCCGGCGATCGTCTCCAGCGGCGGCCCCAGGATCAGCGCCAGCACAAACGCCATGCCGATCGACACGCCGATGATGCCCATCACCTTGCTGCGGTTTTCCTCGACCGTGAGATCCGCGGCCAGCGCGATGCCGGCGCCCGCCACCGCGCCCATCCCCTGCACCGCGCGACCAATCACGATACCGGTCAGCGTGTGCGAGATCGCCGCGATTCCGCCGCCGAGCGCGAACAACAGCAGCCCCAGGGTGATCGCCGGCTTGCGCCCGATGCGGTCGGACAGCAGCCCCAGCGGGATCTGCAGCAGCACCTGGCCGAGCCCGTAAACGCCCAGCGCCAGCCCGATCATGAAGTCGGTGGAGCCGGGCATCGTCTTCGCGTAGAGCGAGAACACCGGCATGATCAGAAACAGGCCGAACAGCCGCAGGCTGATCACGCAGGCCAGCGTCAGTGCGCTGCGCCGTTCGATTCGGGTGAGCTTGCTCACCGGAGGATTCGTGTCGGGAAATTCATCATCGGACATTATACGGCGCCGGCCGCGCTGCGGTTTGTGGCGACATGTCGCGGCGCAATGGGTTGTGCAGCCCTATAATTGCCGGCATTCGCCGACCTGATGCCACGATGACCCTGATGCCAGCCGACGCCAGCCGCCCCGCCGACTTCGCCCGCGTGCGCGAGCTTGCCGCCGCGGACATGCAGCGTGTCGACGCACTGATCCGCCGGCGGCTGTCCTCCGACGTGGTGCTGATCAACCAGATCGCCGACCACATCATCGCCGGCGGCGGCAAACGGCTGCGCCCGATGCTGCACGTGCTGGCCGCAGGCGCGGCCGGCTACACGGGCGAGCAGCAGATCAAGCTGGCGGCGGTGATCGAGTTCATCCACACCTCCACCCTGCTGCACGACGACGTGGTGGACGAGTCCGACCTGCGCCGCGGCCGCAAGACCGCCAACGCGCTGTGGGGCAACGCCGCCAGCGTGCTGGTCGGCGACTTTCTCTACTCGCGCTCGTTCCAGCTGATGGTGGAGCTGGACGACATGCGCATCATGCGGATCCTCGCCGACACCACCAACACCATCGCCGAGGGCGAGGTGCTGCAGCTGCTCAACATCGGCAACGCCGACGTCAGCGAAGCGGCCTACCTGGCCGTGATCGAGCGCAAGACCGCGGTGCTGTTCGCCGCCGCCACCGAGCTGGGCGGCATTCTTGGCGGCCTGCCGGAAAACCAGATCGCCGCGCTGCGCGAATACGGCATGCAGCTCGGCTACGCGTTCCAGATCGCCGACGACCTGCTCGACTACGTCAGCGACGCCGACACGCTGGGCAAGAACATCGGCGACGATCTCGCCGAAGGCAAGCCCACGCTGCCGCTGATCTACGCGCTGCAGGACGCCAGCACGGAGCAGCGGCAGTCGCTGCGCCACGCGATCGAACACGGCGGCCTGGATTCGCTCGACCGCATCATCGCCGCGATCCGCGACTCCGGCGCGCTGGAGCGCACCCGCACGCGCGCCCTCGAGCACGCCCACGCGGCGCGCGCCGCGCTGGACCCGCTGCCCGCCTCGATTCACCGCGACGCGCTGCTCGCGCTGGCCGACTACTCGGTGGATCGCCGCCACTGAGCTGGTCCGCAGACTGACCCCGCTCCCGATGGGAGCGGAGCCCCAGCCTTACGGCGTGCCGGCAAACGCGTGATCGAGCCAGTCGTGCATCAGCCGGTAGCTGCGCGCGGCGGCGCCGGCGTCGTAGCGGCAGCCGGGCGAGTTCTCGCCCACCTCGGTGAAGCAGTGCACGGCGTGGCCGATCACCACGAACTCCCACTCGGCCGGGCTCATGCGCATCTCGTCCATGAACTTGCCGGCGTCGGGCATGGTGCTTTGATCGTCGGCGCCATTCATCGCCAGCACGCGCGCCTTGATGTTTTTCGCCAGCGCCGGGTTGTCGGTGGTCAGACCGCCGTGGAAGGACACCACCGCGGCCACGTCGGCGCCGCTGCGCGCCAGGTCGAGCACCGCCGAGCCGCCGAAGCAGAAGCCGATCGCGGCCAGCTTGCCGGTGTCGATCGGTGCCGAAGCGGCCTGCGCCTTCAGCTGCGCCAGCGCCGCATTGATGCGCTTGCGCATCAGCGCGCGATCGCCGTACAGCGGCTTCACCGCGGCCTGCGCCTGGACGGTGTTGCCGGGCTGCGGGCGCACGCCGGCGCCGTACATGTCGGTGAGCAGGATCACGTAGCGACTGCCGGCGATCATCTCGGCCTTCTGCACCGCCGCGTCGTTGACGCCGTACCAGTTCGGCACCATCAGCAGGCCCGGCCGCTTCGCCGCGCTGGCGTCGTCGTAGACCAGCACGCTGTGGAAGCGCGTGCCGTCCAGCGTCCAATCCACACTACGGTGAACCATCTTCGCCTGCACGGCGAAGCTGGCGGCGGCCAGCCACAGCAGACAGCCAAGTCGGGCGATGCGCATGGGCGTTTCCTCCAGCGGTTATTGAAGCCGGCCTGATCCGGTCGGCGGGAAAGATCAGGCGATCAGCGGCCGGACGCGTGCTCGGCGAGGCGCAGCTTCAGTGGATCCAGCCGGTCGAGCAGGCGCACGCCCAGCCCGCGCGCCGCCACCAGCACCGGCGACTGCCACGCATAGATGCGCGCCAGCGCGTCGAAGCCGAGTGCGTCCAGCGTGTCGGCGCTGCGCCGGCGCCGCGCATAGCGCCGCAGCACGTGCGCGGCGCCGATGTCGCGGCCGGCGCCGTGCGCGGCGAGCAGCGTATCGCGCAATTCGACCACGTCGCGCAGGCCCAGGTTCACGCCCTGCCCGGCCAGCGGATGCACCGCGTGCGCGGCGTCGCCCAGCAGCACGAAGCGCTCGGCCTGGTAGCGGTCGGCCAGCTGCAGCCGCAGCGGAAACGCCGCGCGCGGCGTGCTGGCGATGATCCGGCCCAGCCGGAAATCGCTGGCCACACCCAGCGCGTCGAGAAACGCCGCGTCGTCCAGCGCCAGCACGCGCTGCGCCTCGGCCTCGGGCAGCGACCACACCAGCGAGCTGCGGCCGTCGGCCAGCGGCAGCAGCGCCAGCGGCCCGGTGTCGAGAAAACGCTGCCACGCCGTACCGGCATGCGGCCGCTCGGTGCGCACATGCGCCACCACCGCGCGCTGCGCGTAGTCGCGGCCGCGGGTGGCGATGCCGGCCAGCTGGCGCAGCGGCGAGGCGCTGCCATCGGCAGCGACCAGCAACCGCGCAGCCAGCGTCCCGCCATCGGCCAGCTCCAGCTGGATGCGATCCTCGCGCGCCTCGAACCCGCGCACCTCGGCCGGACACAGCCGGCGCACGCCGCACATGGATGTGCCAGTGTTGCGGGCGCCGGATGCGCTGGAGCTGCCGCCAACGACGGCCAGCGCCTGCCACAGCGTCCACTGCACCAGGCTGTTCTCGACGATGTAGCCGAGCCGCTCGCGGCCCGCGCTGGCAGCGTCGAAGTCGATCGCCGCGCCGCTGCCGGCGTCCCACACGTGCATGTGCGCATACGGGCTGGCACGCGCATCGCGTATGGACGTCCATACACCCAGTTCATCCAGCAGCGCGATCGACGAGGGCGCCAGCCCGACCACGCGCAAATCGACCTCGTCGTCCGCGCTCCACGGCTTCGGCGCATGCGCCTCCAGTAGGGCGGTGCTGAAGCCGGCGCGGGCCAGCGCCAGCGCGGCGGCGGCACCAACCATGCCGCCACCGACCACGGCGACGTCCAGTGGCGGCGGACGGCGGCGCGGTGAAATCTCCTGGGCATTCATGGCTGCCGCTCCAGCACCGCCCGCGGCGGTTCGCCGCGAAAGCCCATGCCGCGCGTGGCCAGCGCGCGCTGCAGCGGCGGCACGCGATCGCAGGCCAGCAGCGCCAGCGAGCGCAGCGGCGCCAGCAGCGGCTGCGGCAGGCAGGCCAGCCGCACCAGGCCGTGGCTCATCGTCATGGTGCCTTCGCGATCGGGCACGCGGCGTGCCGCATAGCGCGCCAGCAGATCGGCCGCGCCCGGATCGCCCTCGCCGGATGCGGCCGCGTCGGCGAGCAGTTCGGCCAGCGTCAGCGCGTCACGCAAACCCAGATTGAAACCCTGCGCGCCGATCGGATGCACCGTCTGCGCGGCGTTGCCGACCAGCACCGCGCGCGGCGCGGTCAGTTCGCTGGCAGCCACCCGCTGGATCGCATACGGATGACGCCGGCCGGGCTGGCTGAGGCGACCCAGGCGCCAGCCGAAGCGCCGCTGCGCCAGCGCGAGGAAGGCAGCGTCATCCAGCGCGGCCACCGCGTCCGCTTCGTCGGTCGGCACCGTCAGCACCAGCCCGCAGCGGCGCTCGGCCAAGGGCAGCAGCGCGATCGGGCCGTCGTCGGCGAAGCGCTCCCACGCGCGCCCGGCGTGATCGCGCTCGGGCAGCACCGTGCAGACGAACAGCGTCTGCCGGTAGTCGTGGCGCTCGGCGCCGATGCCAAGTTGCGCGCGCACGCGCGATTCAGTGCCGTCCGCACCCACCAGCAGCGCAGCGTCGATGGGGCGCACGCCTGCCGCAGTGCGGATCTGCGCGCGCCAGCCGGCGGCCAGCGGCTCGATCTGCTCCAGCGTGGCGGGCGCCAGCCGGGTCAACCGGGTGCATGCGTCGAGCCGGCGCAGCAGCGCCGCGCCCAGCTCGTGCGCCGGCAGTGTCCAGCCCAGCGCGTCGACGCCGTGCGTGTTCGCGTCGATCCGCGCGCTGCCGAACTCGCCGGCGCGACTGACGTGGATATGCCGGATCGGCGTGGCGCGCGCCGCCGCATGCGGCCACACGCCAATCGCCGCAAGGCCGTTGACGCTGGCGCGGGCCAGCGCCAGGTTGCGCTGGTCGTGGCTGGGCTGCGCATCGACGCGCGGCGCAGCGGCTTCCACCAGGGTGACGGCGATCCCGGCGGCGTCCAGCGCGATCGCCAGACTGGCGCCGACCAGGCCGCCGCCGATGATCAGCACGCCGGGATCACCCGGCGGCAGGGGGTTTTCGGAAAGATTCATGCGCCGATGATACGCGCAAGGGTTTGCCGCTGAGCCAGCGCACGCCGTGAATCAGCCCATCCCCGGCGGCGGCGGCGGCGCGCGCGCCAATGTGGGCTAAACTGACGTTCTGAATCGAAGCGCACACGGAGCAATGCATGGCCAACACGCCGACCCAACGCCTGGGCATCTTCCTGATGCTTGCCCTGGCGATGGCCGCCACCCGGATCCATCACTTCGGCGCCGTGCCGGACGCCAGCTGGGGTGCGTTTTTCCTCGCCGGATTCTGGCTGCGCGGCTCGGCCCGCTGGGCGTTTCCGCTGCTGATCGCCGAAGCGGTGCTGATCGACTTTCTGGTGATCACTGGGCAGGGCATCAATTTCTGGAGTCATTACTGCGTGTCGCCGGCGTACTGGTTCATGCCCGTGTATTTCGGCGCGCTGTGGCTGGGCGGCAGCTGGCTGGCGCGACGCCAGCTGGGTCTGCGCCTGGCGACGCTGTGGCTGGCGCTGGCCGCGCTGCTGACCAGCGAGGCGGCCTGCTACCTGATTTCCAACGGCAGCTTCTACTGGATCAGCGCCAACGTGCCGCAGCCGCGCAGTTTCGGCGACTGGCTGGTCAACCTGGGCGACTGGTATGCGCCGTTTCTGGGCATCACCGCGCTGTACGTCGGCATCGGCGCCGTGCTGCATGTGCTGGTGACCCAGCTGGCGCGCACGCTGCACCAGTCAGGCCGGGCAGGCCTTCGCCGCTAGGTCGACCTCGGCATGGGCAACCGGCTCTCCAAGATCTACACCCGCACCGGTGACGATGGCAGCACCGGCCTGGGCGACGGCACCCGGGTGGCGAAGGATTCGCTGCGCGTAGCGGCCTACGGCACGGTGGACGAGCTCAACAGCACGCTCGGCATGGTGCTGGCGGTCGAGGGCATCGACACCGCCGTGGCCGAGGTGCTTGGCCAGGTGCAGCACGCGCTGTTCGACCTTGGCGGCGAGCTGTGCATTCCCGGCATGGCGATGATCGAGGATGTCGATATCGATCGGCTGGAGCAGGTACTGGACGGCTTCAACGAACCGCTGCCGCCCTTGAAGGATTTCATCCTGCCCGGTGGCGGCATGGCGGCCGCCTGCTGCCACCTGGCGCGCACGGTGTGTCGGCGCGCCGAGCGCGAGGTGATTGCGCTGGCGCGGGTCGAGCCGGTGCGGCCGCAGGCGCAGCGCTATCTGAACCGGCTGTCCGACCTGCTGTTCGTGCTGTGCCGCGTGCTGGCGCGCGCCAGCGGTCACGGCGAAGTGCTGTGGCAGCACGCGCGCCGGCGCACGCCGGCGGCCGACTGAGCCCGCGCCATGCTGCAGCTCTATACCCACGCCGACTGCCTGCGCCATGACAACGGCGCCAGCCATGCGGAAAAACCGGCGCGGCTGCGCGCGGTGCTGCAGGCGCTGGATCAGGATCACTTCGCCGCGCTCGACCGGATCGAGGCGCCGCGCGCCAGCCGCGAACAGCTGCTGCGCGTGCACAGCGCCTCCCATGTCGACCGCGTGCTGGGCAGCGTGCCGACGCACGGGGTGGTGCAGCTGGATCCGGATACCTGGCTGTCGCCCGGCTCGGACGAGGCCGCCCTGCGCGCCGCCGGCGCCGTCTGCGCCGCAGTGGACGCGGTGCTCGGCGGCGCGGCCGAGCGCGCCTTCTGCGCGGTACGCCCGCCCGGCCACCACGCCACCGCCGATCAGGCGATGGGTTTCTGCCTGTTCAACAACATCGCGGTGGCCGCGGCGCACGCGCTGCGCGTGCACCAGCTGAAGCGGGTGGCGATCGCCGATTTCGACGTGCACCACGGCAACGGCACGCAGGCGATCTTCGAGCGCGATCCGCGCGTGCTATTCGTCTCCAGCCACCAGTCGCCGCTGTATCCGGAGACCGGCGGCGAGGACGAGTGCGGCGTGGGCAACATCGTCAACGGCACGCTGCCGGCCGGCAGCGGCTCCGATGCGTTCCGCGAGCTGTGGCACCACCGGCTGCTGCCGCGGATGCACGCGTTCAAGCCGCAGCTGGTGCTGGTGTCGGCCGGCTTCGACGCGCATCGCAGCGATCCGCTGGCCGATCTGTGGCTGGGCACCGAGGACTACGCGTGGATCACCGAGCGGCTGGTGAACCTCGCCCGCACGCATGCCGGCGGGCGGCTGGTTTCCACGCTGGAAGGCGGTTACGACCTGACCGCGCTGGCCGCCAGCGTCGCCACCCACGTCACCGCCCTGCAGGGCTGACGCATCCCGCTGCCGCCGCCGGACAGGCGCCAGTTCGACGGCGCTGGCGCGGCCACCGCAAAGGTTTGCCTGCCTTCGACCAGGCGTTTCTGCTAGCTTAACCAGCCTTCAAACCCACAGAATCGAACGTGACGACGTCCAAGCTCCCCCCGCGTCGCCTGCTGGCCGTGGCTGCCGCACTTGCCCTGTTCGGCACCCACGCCGATGCCATGGGCGGACACGCCCGCCCCAAGACTTCGCTGGACGGGGCGGAGCAGTCCTGTCCGCTGGGCTCGTTCCACTGCGCGCCGCGACCCTACAGCTACGCGATGTGCCGGCCGAACGCGCTGCTGGAGTTCTACGACCCCAGCCTGGGCACCAACCCCGCCCTGCGCGATACCAGCCGCACGCTGGTGCAGGCGCAGCAGGTGGACAGCTCCAACCAGTCGGTCTACCACCTGTCCGGCCACGTCAGGCTGCAGCGCGCCGACCAGCAGCTGCAGGCCGACACCATCGACTACAACAACGACACCACCGACTACGACGCGCGCGGCAACGTGCGCTATCAGGAAGCCGGCCAGCTGCTGGCGGGCAGCCACATGCGCGGCAATACCGAGGCCAGCCGCGGCATCGCCGACAACGTGCGCTACCAGATGCTCGACGCGCGCGGCAACGGCGTGGCGAAGCAGGGGCAGATGCTGGACGCACAGCACACGCGCTACACCATGGCCACCTATTCCACCTGCGACGTCGGCCATCACGTGTGGGAGTTCCGCGGCAAGTCGATCACGGTGAACAAGGACACCGGCGTGGGCGTGGCGCGCGACGCCACCCTGCGGCTGGGCAACGTGCCGTTCTTCTACCTGCCGTACTTCACCTTCCCGGTCGATCACCGGCGCAAGAGCGGCTTCCTGTACCCGACCATCGGCAACACCAGCCGCTCCGGTTTCCAGATCAGCACGCCGTACTACCTCAACCTGGCGCCCAACTATGACGCCACGCTGGATCCGCGCATCTACAGCCTGCGCGGGCCGATGCTGGCCGGCGAGTTCCGCTACCTGGAGCCCGGCAGCCGCGGCCAGCTAAACGTTGAGTACGTACCGAACGATCACGGCAGCAGCGACGGCCTGGCCAACACCCACAACCGCAAGCGCTATCTGATCAATTTCGCCGACAGCACGCAGCTTTGGCCGGGCTGGCAGTTCACCGACTCGTACAACCGCGCCTCCGACAGCAGCTATCTGTACGACTACGGCAATGCGCTGTCGCACGTGGCGGTCTACGCGCTGGCCTCCAATGCCGCCATCTCGGGCAGCGGCAAGTGGTGGAACGCCTCGTTCGGCGGCACCGTCTACCAGAACACCAACCCGTTCGCGACCGCCGCCGTACTGCCCTACCAGCAGCTGCCGTATGCGATCTTCGGCATGAATGTGCCGCTCTCGCGCTGGCTGGAATTCGGCATGGACAGCTCGGCGGTGGCGTTTCGCAAGACCGCCAGCGTCGAGGGCGAGCGCGCGGATCTGTACCCCTACCTGGCCGCCGATTTCGGCACCGCCGGCTGGTTCGTGCGGCCCAAGCTGGCCTATCGCTACACCGCCTACCAGCTGAGTGGCGGCTACCAGAACTACGGCTATTTCGGACTGCTCGGCAGCGGCGCCACGCCGTTCACGCAGCAGTCGCCGAGCCGCTCGCTGCCGGTGGTGAGCGTGGACAGCGGGCTGGTGTTCGACCGCAGCACCACGCTGTTCGGCCACAGCTACACGCAGACGCTGGAGCCGCGGCTGTACTACCTGTACGTGCCCTACCGCCAGCAGGACAACCTGCCGCTGTTCGACACCAACCTGATGTCGTTCGACTACTGGCAGCTGTTTTCGCCGAACCAGTTCTCCGGCGCCGATCGCCAGATGAACGCGAACAACCTCACCGGCGCGATCACCACCCGCCTGCTCGATGAAAACGGCGTCGAGCGGCTGTCGGCCAGTTTCGGCCAGATCCGCTACTTCACGCCGCAGCGGGTGCAATTGCCGAACGGCCAGCAGACCGTGCTGCCGTCCACCAACTGGGCCGGCTCGGACTATGTGGCGCAGCTCGATCTGCAGCTGAGCGATCGCTGGCGCCTCAACAGCACCTACCAGTGGAGCCCGAACACGCGCCGCACCGATGTCGCCGCGCTGGAGCTGCAACGGCGGATCGGCCTCGACGGCATCCTCAACTTCTCCTATCACTACCGCCGCGGGCTGCTGGAACAATACAGCGCGTCGGCGGTCTATCCGGTGTCCGAACGCTGGCGCCTGGTCGGATCGTGGACCTACTCGGTACCGGATCACCGCACGGTCGAGGCGCTGGCCGGCGTGGAGTACGACAGCTGCTGCGTCACCCTGCGGCTGGTCGACCGCAACTACGTGAATCAGGGCTACTACGGTTTCGGCCCGATTCCCGCCGGCGGCAACATCAACTATCGCAACAATGCGGTGATGTTCGAGGTGGTGTTCAAGGGCCTCGGCTCCACCGGCGGCCAAATCGATCCGCTGTTGCGCCGTGATATTCTCGGCTATCAATAACCGCATCAGTCACCGGCTTTCCGAATGAAGCAAATCATTGCATCCCTGCTGCTCGCACTCGCGATCGTTGTTCCCGCCCACGCCCAGTTGCTGAACCCCGCCGCCGCCCCGACCGCCCAGACGGCCAATGCGTCCGGGCTGCAGCCGATCGACCGGATTGTGGCGGTGGTCAACGACGACGTGATCCTGCAGAGCGAGCTGAACGAGGCGGTGCGCGCGGTGCAGCAGCAGTACGCCAGCCAGCCCGGTCAGCTGCCGCCGCTGAACGTGCTGCAGAAGCAGGTGCTCGATCGCCTGATCCTGATGCGGCTGCAGATCCAGAAGGCGCAGGATCAGGGCGTGCACGTATCCGACGCCGACGTCGACAAGGCAGTTGCCGCCGTGGCCCAGCAGAACAAGATCACCCCCGAGCAGCTGCGCACCGAGGTCGAGCGCACCGGCAGCTTCACCCAGTTCCGCCAGCAGCTGGCCGACCAGCTCACCGTGCAGCGCCTGCACGAGAACGTGGTGCATGATCAGGTCTCGGTGACCGACAGCGAGATCGACAACCTGCTCAGCAGCCCCAGCTACAAGGCCGGCGAAGTGCATCTGGCGCACATCCAGATCAGCACCCCCAGCGGCGCCGATGCGGCCGCGATCAAGGCGGCCCAGGCCAAGGCCGAGCAGGCGCTGGCGGCGATCAAGGGCGGCATGGATTTCCACGCGGCGGCGATCCGCTACTCCGATGCGCCCGACGCGCTGGACGGCGGCGACCTCGGCTGGCGCCGGATGGACGAGCTGCCGGCCGCCTTCGCCGACACCATCGCCAGCATGAAGCCCGGCGACGTGAGCCCGGCGCTGCGCGGCCCGACCGGTTTCCACATCCTCAAGCTGATCGGCCAGCGCGCGCCCAACAAGCAGATGGTCACCGAGTTCCACGCCCGCCAGATCCTGATCAAGCCGAGCGAGCTGATGACGCCGGCGCAGGCGCAGCAGAAGGCACAGGACCTGTACAACCGCATCGTCAACAAGCACGAGGACTTCGCCAAGCTGGCGAAGGAAAACTCCGACGACCCCACTACCGCCAACGCCGGTGGCGACATGGGCTGGTTCAAGCAGCAGGACTGGGGCGCCACCATCGCCGCCCAGCTCGACGCCCTGAAGGACAATCAGGTATCGCAGCCGTTCCAGAGCGAGGCCGGCTGGCACATCCTGCAGCGTCTGGGCACGCGCCAGAGCGATCTGACCAACCAGATCGCGCGCGATCAGGCGCGGCAGGCGATCGGCAGCCGCAAGGCCGAGCAGGTGTATGACGACTACCTGCGCGACCTGCGCTCGAACGCCTATATCCAGATCCTGGTGCCCGAGCTGCGCGACGCCAGCGAGCCGTCCGCCGCCGGCGCCGCGTCGTAAGTCAAGCGCAGCCGCGAGGCAGCATGGACACTGGCCCCCTGCCACGGCTCGCCGTCACCGCCGGTGAGCCGGCGGGGATCGGCGCCGAGCTGCTGGTCCGGCTGGCCGCCACCGCGCTGGCCGCCGATCTGGTGGCGATCACCGATCGCGGCCTGCTCGAACGCGCCGCCGCACGCTGCGGCAGCGCCATCGAACTGCTCGACGACGACGGCCAACCGCAGAGTACGCGTCGCCCCGGCACGCTGCGGCTGCGGCAGGTGCCGCTGGCCGCGCGCGAGGTGCCCGGACATCCCGATCCGCGCAATGCCGTCCACGTGCTCGCCACGCTGGCCGAGGCGGCCGATGGCTGCATCGCCGGCCGCTACCACGCCGTGGTCACCGCGCCGCTGCAGAAATCCTCGATCAACGACGCCGGCATCCGCTTCAGCGGGCACACCGAATTTTTCGCCGCGCGCGCGCACGCCGAGGTGGTGATGATGCTGGCCAGCCCCGCCCTGCGCGTGGCACTGGCCACCACCCACCTGCCTCTGGCCGCGGTGTCGACGGCGATCACCCCGGCCGCGCTGACGCGCACGCTGCGCATCGTGCACGCCGAGCTGCGCCGCAAGTTCGGCCTGGCCGCGCCGCGCATCGCGGTGCTCGGCCTCAATCCGCACGCCGGCGAAGGCGGCCATCTCGGCCGCGAGGAAATCGACGTGCTAATTCCGGTGCTCGATGCGCTGCGCGCCGAGGGCATGCATCTGCTCGGCCCGCTACCGGCCGACACCGCGTTCGTGCCGGCGCAGCGTCAGCATTACGACGCCGTGCTGGCGATGTATCACGACCAGGCGCTGCCGGTGCTGAAAAGCGAGGCGTTCGACTGCACCGTGAACCTCACCCTCGGCCTGCCGTTCATCCGCACCTCGGTCGATCACGGCACCGCGCTGGACCTGGCCGGCAGCGGCCGCGCCGACCCGTCCAGCCTGATCGCCGCCGCACGCATGGCCTTGGAACTCGTGGCGCGCCGCGCCACTCATCCATCCTCTCCCCTGCGGGGAGAGGAGCGAGGTGAGGGGCCAACCTCGCCCGGAACAATTCCATGAACGCCCGCCCCAAGAAAAGCTTCGGCCAGCACTTCCTGCACGACCGCCGCTACATCGAGCGCATCGTCAGCGCGATAGCGCCGCGCGCGGACGATTTCGTGGTCGAGATCGGCCCCGGCGAGGGCGCGCTCACGCTGCCACTGCTGGCGGCAGCGGGCAAGCTCACCGCGATCGAACTCGATACCGACCTGATCCCTGCCCTGCAGGCGCGCGCCGCCGGCGTGGGCGCGCTGCACATCATCCACGCCGACGTGCTGAAGGTGAACTTCAGCGCGCTGGCACACAGCCATGGCGTGTCGCGGCTGCGCCTCGCCGGCAACCTGCCCTACTACATTTCCAGCCCGATCCTGTTTCACTGCGTGGAGCATTTCGCGGCGATCGCGGACCTGCACTTCATGCTGCAGAAGGAAGTGGTGGAGCGCATGGCCGCCGCGCCAGGCAGCAAGGTGTACGGGCGGCTGTCGGTGATGCTGCAGCTGGCATGCCGCGTGGAGCCGCTGTTCGAGGTGCCGCCGGAGGCGTTCCGGCCGCCGCCGAAGGTGGATTCTGCCGTGGTGCGGCTGCTGCCGCTGGCGGCGCACGAGCGGCACGATGCGCCCGCTGCGGACGTCCATGCGGTGGTCAAGGCCGCCTTCGGGCAGCGCCGCAAGACGCTCGCCAACGCGCTCAAGCCGCTGCTCGACAGCGACGCGATCCGCCGCGCCGATGTCGACCCGAAGGCGCGCGCCGAAACGCTGGCCCCGGAGGATTTCGTGCGGCTGGCAAAGATGTGCGCGAGCACGTGAACAGGTCCAGCGCGTGGGCCGCATCAGGCGCTGCCCGATTCGCGGCGACAGGCCTTACAATCCGGGCATGACTGAAAAATCTTCCTACACGATCGACGTGCAGGTCGAAACCCGCTTCGTGCCCGATCAATCGAAGCCCGGTGACAATCGCTACGTTTTCGCCTACACCATCACCCTGCGCAATGCCGGCAAC
>JAJYSM010000065.1 GCA_021793575.1 Pseudomonadota bacterium | reverse complement strand
TGGTGATGGCGCAGCCGCTGGGGCAGGACGAGGAACATCACGGCCAGCAGCAGGATCAAAACCAGCAGCAGGATCATCAGCATGGTGACCACCATGATCGCGGGCACGATCAGCGACAGCGCGGCGAGCATGGCAACGATCATGGCCAGAACCGCCACTATCAGGCCTATGAGCACAACCAGCACGGCATGTACGAGCGCGGCCGCAGCCAGGGCTGGTACCACCGCGGCGGCTACGTGCCGGAGGAGTACCGCAGTGGCTCGTATGTGGTGAGTGACTGGCGCAGCGATCGCCTGCGCCAGCCGCCGCGCGGCTACCGCTGGGTGCGCAGCGACAACGGCGATTTCCTGCTGGTGGCCGTCACCACCGGCATTATCGCCAGCATCCTCGCCGGGCATTGAGTTGCACCATCCTGCTCACCGATGCGGTGGGCGGGATGGCGGGCCGCGCGGGTGTTGACCGTGCGTGCCGCGGGCGTCAAACCGCCTCGTCCAGCAGCTGCTGCAGCGGGGCCGCATCGAGCATCCCGGCAAACGGCTGCACCGGCTGTGGCGGACACGTCATCGGCTGCAGTTCTTTCTGCCATACCCCGACATCCCACCACTGGCCCTGCTTGAAACCCGCCTGCCGCCAGACGCCGGCCGCGCTGAAGTCCATTCTTTCGTGCAGCGCCACGCTGACCGTGCCGGGCAGGGTGATCACACCGACGGCCTGATGGATGCCTTGCAGGCGCATCGCCGCCAGCAGCGTGCCGTAGAGCCGGCGCGCGATACCGCGGCGCTGCGCATCGGCGCGCACGTAGATCGAGGTTTCGGCGATCCAGTCATAGGCGGCGCGCTCGCGGAAGCGCCCCGCATAGGCATAGGCCAGCACCTCGCCCGCTTCGTCCCAGACCAGGTACGGATAGTGCTGCAGGCGCGCCCGCAGGCGCTCGCGCATCGCGTCCACGCCGGGCAGTATGGTCTCGAAGGTGACGCTGCCCGCGATCACCGACGGCGCGTAGATCGCATGGATGGCGGCCGCGTCCTCGTCGCGGGCGATGCGGATGGTGGAGGCCATGCCGGCAGCGCTCACAGGTCGAGAAGGTAGAAGCGGTCGCAGCTGAAATGGCCGGTGCCGCCCATCGGCGCGCACAGCGGCACGAAGCCGCTGCGCAGGTACAGCGCCTGCGCCGCGTCCATGCCGGTCAGCGTCTCCAGATAGCAACGGCGGAAGCCGAACGCGCGTGCGGCCTCCAGGCAGCGCTGCATCATGGCGCTGCCGGCACCGATCCCGCGCGCTTCCGGCAGGAAGTACATCTTGCGCAACTCGCACACGTCCGGCTCGCCGTTTTCCAGCGCCGCCACGCCGCCACCGCCCAGCACGATGCCGTCGCGCTCGACCACGAAGTAGGCGCTGCGCGGCCCCGCGTAGGCTTCGTGCATGCCGTCCACTTCGGCATCGTGGATGGCAAAGCCCGGGCCATCGGCGCCGAACTCCGGCATCACGCGGCGGATGATGTCGGCCATGGCGGGATTGTCGCCGGCGGTGATCGGTCGTATCTGGAAGGCGGTCGGCATGGGTTATTCGCTGATGGGGAAGTGGGGCGGGAAAGCTGTCAGACCGCCGTGCGGGCGCGGGTGACGCGGCTGGCGCTGGGCTTGCCCAGCTGCGCCGCCAGCCACGCGCCGGTGGCGATCAGTTGATCCAGGTCGATGCCGGTCGGCATGCCCATGCCGTGCAGCATGTACACCACGTCTTCGCTGGCCACGTTGCCGGTGGCGCCCTTCGCATACGGGCAGCCGCCGGTGCCGGACACCGCGCTGTCGATCACCCGCACGCCTTCCTCCAGGCAGGCCAGGATGTTCGCCAGCGCCTGGCCGTAGGTGTCGTGGAAATGCACGGCGAGCGCCGCGATCGGCACCTCCTGCGCCACCGCGTGCAGCATCGCGCGCGCCTTCGCCGGGGTGCCGATGCCGATGGTGTCGCCCAGTGAAATTTCGTGGCAGCCAAGCTCATGCAGTCGCCGCGCCACGCGCACCACGTCGCCCAGCGGCACCTCGCCCTGATACGGGCAGCCGAGCACGGTAGAGACGTAGCCGCGCACCAGCACGCCGTCCAGTCGTGCCTGCGCGAGCACCGGGATGAAGCGCTCGATCGATTCGTCGATCGACGCGTTGATGTTTTTGCGGTTGAAGGCCTCCGACGCCGCGGTGAAGACGGCGACCTCGCTGGCGCCGACGGCGCGGGCGCGCTGGTAGCCCTGCAGGTTCGGCACCAGCACCGGATAGCTTACGCCGGGCGCCTTGCGGATGCCGCTGAACACCTCGGCGGCGTCGGCCAGCTGCGGCACCCACCTCGGGCTGACGAAGCTGGTCGCCTCGATGGCCTGCAGGCCGGTCGCCGAGAGCCGATCGATCAGCGCGATCTTGCTGGCCGCCGGCAGCAGCGCCGGCTCGTTCTGCAGGCCGTCGCGGGCGCCGACTTCGACGATGCGGACGTGGTTGGTGGGTGTCATGGGTGGCTCCGTGATGGTTTGCGTAGGAGCGCGCTTTTGTGGGAGCGGCTTCAGCCGCGATGCTCTTGCTGCAGAACATGAAAAGCATCGCGGCTGAAGCCGCTCCCACAAAAGCCGCTCCCACGAAAGCGCGCTAAAGTTGTCGGTGGTGGCGGGCGTTCGGTTCAGGCCTCGAAGCGCACCAGCACCGCATCCGCCTCGACGAACTCGCCCGGCACGGCGCTGACGCTCTCGATGGTGCCGGCGCGCGGCGCCTTCAAGGCCAGCTCCATCTTCATCGCCTCCATCACCAGCAGTTCCTGGCCGACTTCGACGTGATCGCCGGCGCTGGCCTTGACCAGCACGATGCGGCCGGGCATCGGCGCGATGACCTGGTTGCCGCCCGCGGCTTCCTCCGAGGCCCACGCGAACGCCGCGGCGCGGGCGAAGCTGTAGCGCTGGCCGTGGGCATCGTGCAGCAGCACGCGCGCGGCGTCGCTGCGCAGCGGGATGCGTCGCGATGCGCCGTCGAAGCGCGCACTCAGCGCGCCGTCGTGCAGGCGCGCGCCGCGCACGTCGCTGTGCGCCTCGCCGTGGCGCAGCTGATAGTCGCCATCGTGGCCGTGCGCCTCGATCTCGTAGCGCTGCTCGCGCAGCGTCAACGCCACCAGGCGCTTGCCGGCGTGGCCGATGCGCCACGCATCGGCACGCGCCCACGGCGAATGCGGATCGGCCGGCGAGGTGGTGATGCCCAGCTCGTCCTGGAGCAGGGCAGCCGCGGCTGCGGCGAACAGAACGTCAGTGGGCGGCGCGACATCGCCCTGCAGAAATTCGTCCAGGTGGCGATCCAGATAGCCGGTGTCGATGCGGCCCTCGACCACGGCCGGGTGCCGCGCCAGCCGTTCGAGAAAGCCGATGTTCGATTTCGGGCCGACGATCTCGCAGGCGGCCAGCGCTTCGCGCAGCCGCTGCAGGGCCTGCGCGCGGGTGGCATCGAACACGATCAGCTTGGCGATCATCGGGTCGTAGAAGATCGTCACCGTGTCGCCTTCGATCACGCCGCCGTCGAGGCGCACATGCGCCGAGGGCGCGGGCAGACGCAGCGTCTGCAGCCGGCCGGAACCGGGCAGGAAGTTCTGCTCGGGATCCTCTGCGTACAGCCGCACTTCGATCGCGTGACCGTGGGCATGCACCTGCTCCTGCCGCAGCGGCAGCGGCTGGCCGGCGGCAATGCGCAGCTGCCACTCGACCAGATCCAGCCCCAGCGTCAGCTCGGTCACGGGGTGCTCGACCTGCAGCCGGGTGTTCATCTCCATGAAGAAGAACTCGCCGTTCGCCGCCACGATGAATTCCACCGTGCCGGCGCCGACGTAGTCGACCGCCCTGGCGGCGGCGACGGCCGCCTCGCCCATGGCGGCGCGGCGTGCGCCGTCGAGAAACGGCGAAGGCGTTTCTTCCAGCACCTTCTGGTAGCGGCGCTGCGCCGAGCATTCGCGCTCGTTGAGGTGGATCACGTGGCCCTGGCTGTCGCCGAACACCTGGAATTCGATATGCCGCGGGTGCTCCACGTAGCGCTCCAGGATCACCCGCGTGTCGCCGAAGGCGCTGGCCGCCTCGCGCTGGGCCGAGGCCAGCGCGTCGGCAAATTCGCCCGCGTTGCGCACGATGCGCATGCCCTTGCCGCCGCCGCCGGAGGCGGCCTTGATCATCAGCGGAAAGCCGGTTTGTGCGGCCTGTTCAGCGAGGAATCCGGCGTCTTGATTCTCGCCGTGATAGCCGGGCACCAGTGGTACCGCATGGCTTTCCATCAGCGCCTTGGCCGCCGCCTTCGAGCCCATCGCGTCGATGCTTTCCGGCTGCGGGCCGATGAAGGCGATGCCGGCCTGCGCGCAGGCGCGGGCGAAGCCGGTGTTCTCCGACAGAAAGCCGTAGCCCGGATGGATCGCCTGCGCGCCGGACTGTTGCGCCACTTGCAGAATCGCGTCGCCGCGCAGGTACGAATCGGCCGGCCGCGGGCCGCCGATCGGCCACGCCTCGTCGGCCAGGCGCACGTGCTGCGCGTCGCGATCCGCCTCCGAATACACCGCGATGGTGTGAATGCCGAGGCGGCGGCAGGTGCGGATCACGCGGCAGGCGATCTCGCCGCGGTTGGCTATCAGTACGCGCTCGAACATGCGGAATCCTTGCGGTCGTGCGGGGTATGCAAAGCCATTCAAATTAGCAGATCACTGCGCCGCCGCCGATGCGCGGCGCAGCAAACGCCTGTCGCCGCGCTACTCGCCTTCCCAGTAGTCGCACGCGTCCGCGCGCCGTCCGATATGGCGAAAACGCGCCGGCACGTTGCCCATGTCGGGTGGGTTGTCGACAAACGCACCGAACTTGCCCGAGTCGGGGTATTCGCAGATCTCGGCCGGCGCGATGGTGCTGATCGCGAGATAGCGCAACTCCGTCGTGCCGGTGTTGATGATCTGGTGCGCGGTTTCCGGGCCGCCGGTGGGGCAGGCGATGATGTCGCCCGTGCGGATGGCATGGCGCTGTTCGCCGTAACGCAACTCGCCGCCGCCTTCGAGTATCAGGAACATTTCCTCTTCCGCACGATGGCTGTGGAACGGGCAGGCGCGCTTGCCTGGTGCCACCACGGTGAGGTTGTAGCCCAGCAGGCGCGCGCCGATGCGGCTGGCGATCTCGGCGCTGCGCCGGTCGTACAGCGCGGCGTTCGGTCCCTTCGGCGCGCGCGCAGGGTCGGCCGGCTGCACGTCGAGGTCGGCGAGGTTGACGATGCGTGTGCTCATGCGGGATTCCATGGTCGTTGCGTGATGGCCGATCAGCGGCGTCAGCCGACCCAGCGCGGCGCGTGCTTGTCGAGGAACGCGCCCAGCCCGTGCTGACCTTCTTCGGACACGCGCAGGCGGGCGATCAGTTCGGCATTGGCGGCGTCGATGCGCTCGACCTGCGCCAGGTCGCTGCCGCCGATGCGCAGCGCCAGCTGCTTGGCCTCGCGCTGCGCCAGCGGGCCGGCCTTGGCCAGCAGGTACAGCTGGCGCTCGATCGCCTCGTCCAGTTCGGTCGGCGCGACGCTGGCATGCAGCAGGCCGATCCGCAGCGCGGTGGCGGCGTCGAAGACCTCGCCGGTGAGGAACAGCCGGCGCGCCTCGCGCAGGCCGATCGCGGCGATCACATACGGCGAGATCACCGCCGGCACCAGTCCCAGCTTCACTTCCGACAGCGCGAACTTGGCGCTGTCCGCGCCGATCGCGATATCGCAGCAGGCGACCAGGCCGACACCGCCGCCATAGGCCGAACCGTTGACCCGCGCGACGGTCGGCTTGGGCAGGAACTGCAGCGTGCGCATCAGGCGCGCCAGGCGCAGTGCATCGTCGCGGTTTTCCTGTTCGCCGGCATCGGCCATGCGGCGCATCCAGTGCAGGTCTGCGCCGGCGGAAAAGCAGCTGCCGCTGCCGGTGAGCACCACGGCGCGCACGGCCGGGTCGGCGGCCGCCGCGTCCAGCGCGGCGGTCAGCTCGGCGATCAGGGCGTCGTCGAACGCGTTGTGGATCTGCGCCCGGTTCAGCGTGAGCCAGGCCACGGCGCCGCGGCGTTCGCACAGGACAGAGTCGGTCATCGGGGCTCCCCGCCAAAGGGTCTCATCATAAACGCAGGCCATCCGGCCCACGGTGGCGGGGTGCGAACGGCTGCCCGAATGGATACAATGCGAACAATTCTTATTTGAGAATCGCCGTGCGTCTTTCCGAATTGCCCAAGGGTACGGATGCTGTCGTCGATCGCGTACACGACGCGCACGCGGCCGATCCGATCGCGCAGCGTCTGCGCGATCTCGGCTTTGTCGATGGCGAACCGGTGCGGGTGGTGGCCCTCGGCCCGCTTGGCGCTGACCCGCTGCTGATCCAGATCGGCTCGACTCGCTTTGCGCTGCGCCGCAGCGAGGCGGCGCGCGTCACCGTGCGGCGGGAGGCGGCATGAGTGCCGGCAGCCTGCGGATTGCGCTGGTCGGCAACCCGAACTGCGGCAAGACCGCCTTGTTCAACCTGCTGACCGGCGGCCGGCAGAAGGTGGCCAACTACGCCGGCGTGACCATTGAGCGCAAGGAGGGCCGCTTCACCGCGCCGTCCGGGCGCGTGCTGCAACTGCTTGATCTGCCCGGCACCTACAGCCTGGAGGCGAACAGCCCGGACGAGCAGATCACCCGCGACGTGCTGGAGGGCAAGTATCCGGGCGAGGCGCGGCCCGACCTGATCGTCTGCGTGGCCGACGCCACCAACCTGCGGCTGCATCTGCGCTTCGTGCTGGAGGTCAAGCGGCTTGGCCTGCCGGTGGTGCTGGCGCTGAACATGGTGGATGCCGCGCAGCGGCGCGGCATCGTGATCGACGTGCCGGAGCTGCATCGCCGGCTCGGTCTGCCGGTGGTGGAGACGGTGGCGGTGCGGCGCGGTGGCGCGCTGGCGCTGATCGAACGAGTGGATGGCGATGTGCCGGTAGCGGCCGCGGCGCGGCTCGACGACACAGCCAGCCGGGCCGACCTGCATGCGCAGGTGCGCGAAATCCTGAGCGCCGCGGTGACGATGCCGCGCCAGACCGCCGCGATGGATGACGCGCTCGACCGCTGGGCGCTGCATCCGGTGTTCGGCCTGGCGATCCTCGCGGTGGTGATGTTTCTGGTGTTCCAGGCGGTCTACTCGGCGGGCAAGCCGATGACCGATGTGATCGGCGAGGGCTTCGGCTGGCTGGGCACGCAGGCTGCCACGCTGATGCCGGCGGGGCCGCTGCAGAGCCTGATCGTGGACGGGCTGTTCGGCGGCCTGGGCACCGTGATCGGCTTTCTGCCCGAAATCCTGGTGCTGTTCTTTTTCATCCTGGCGTTGGAGGAATCCGGCTACCTGCCGCGCGCGGCGTTTCTGCTGGATCGGCTGATGATGTCGGTGGGCCTGACCGGGCGCTCGTTCATCCCGCTGCTGTCGAGCTTTGCCTGCGCGATTCCCGGCATCATGGGCACGCGCAGCATCCAGGATCCGCGGGATCGCCTCGCCACCATCCTGGTGGCGCCGCTGATGACCTGCTCGGCGCGGCTGCCGGTGTATGCGCTGCTGATCGGCGCGTTCATTCCGATGCATCACGTGCTGGGCATCTTCAACCTGCAAGGGCTGGTGCTGTTCGCGCTGTACCTGGCCGGCATCCTCGGCGCCATGGCGGTGGGCTGGGTGATCAAGCGCATCCACCGCGACAAGAGCGAGCACGCGCTGCTGATGGAGCTGCCGTCCTACCGCATGCCCAAGCTGCGCGACATCGCGATCGGGCTGTGGGAGCGCGGGGCGATCTTCCTGAAGCGGCTGACCGGGGTGATCCTGGCGCTGACCGTGCTGATGTGGTTCATCTCCACTTTCCCGTCGCCTCCGGCCGGCGCCGTCGGGCCGGCGATCAATTACAGCTTTGCCGGCTACCTCGGTCACGGTCTGCAGTACATCTTCGCGCCGCTGGGTTTCAACTGGCAGATCAGCCTGTCGCTGATCCCCGCCTTCGCCGCGCGCGAGACCGCGGTGGCGGCGCTGGCAACCGTCTATGCGGTGGGTGGCGATGCCGGCACCGGCGGCTTGGCGCACGCGCTGGTGGCCAACTTCTCGCTCGCCAGCGCGCTGTCGCTGCTGGTGTGGTTCGCGTTTGCGCCGCAGTGCATGTCGACGCTGGCGGTGATCCGCCGCGAGACGCACTCCTGGCGCAACGTGGCGATCTCCTTCAGCTACATGTTCGCGGTGGCCTACGCGGCGTCGCTGCTGACCTACCAGATCACCCGGTTGCTGACATGAGCGCCGGCCTGCTGCTGCAATACGCGGTGATCGGGCTGCTGGTGCTGGCCAGCGCGCTGGCCGTGTTGCGCGCACTGGCGCCCCAGCTCAGCAACCGCTGGCTGGCGGCGGCCTCGATCCGCCTCGGCCGGCATGGCCGCGCCGCGTGGCTGCGCGCGCTGGGCCGACGGCTGCAGCCGAAGCAGGCGACCGGCGATTGCAGCGACGGCTGCAGCACCTGCGGCGCCTGCGGGCCCAAGCCGCCGGCGTCGGCGCGGGCGCAGGCGGTGCCGCTGGAGTTTCGTCCGCGCGGCAAGTAGTGCTGGCTCAGGCAGTCAGCGCCGGCGTGCTGCGGGTGGCCGTCAGGCGCACGAAAAAGCCGGCTTGCGCCGGCTTTCGACCCACCCGATGACGCGAACGGCTCAGGCCAGTTCGCGGATCTTCGCGTTGAGGCGGCTCTTGTGGCGAGCGGCCTTGTTCTTGTGGATCAGGCCGCGGGCGGCGTAGCGATCCATCACCGGCTGGGCCACGGTGAAAGCGGCAATGGCACCGGCCTTGTCCTTGGCCTCGATCGCCTTGACGACCTTCTTGAGCGCGGTGCGGACCATGGAGCGCGCGCTGATGTTGCGCAGGCGGCGCTGCTCGGACTGGCGCGCGCGCTTCTTCGCGGACTTGATGTTGGCCAAGGTAGAACTCCGGGGTGCAGGTGTGGAAAAAGACGCCAATTATGCGGGCGATTCGCCATCGCGTCAATCATTTGGCCGCACCGTGGCGGGTGCGACGGCAGCTTGCCGAATCCAGGCAACGGCGTCGACCGGCGACGCTGCCCGCATTCTGCCATACGCAGGCTGTCATCTGGCCGGCGGCGGCTGTCAAACTGTGCGCTTGCCCAGTTGACGGGGCGATATCCCACCCTCCCTGGATCGCGAAGGTACCGGCCCCCGCATGAAGTCTCCCAGCATGTTCCGCGGGCTGCTCTCGTTCAGCAGCATGACGATGATTTCGCGTGTGCTCGGGCTGGTGCGGGACATGTCGATCAGTGCGGTGTTCGGCGCCAACGCGGCCACCGATGCGTTCTGGGTGGCGTTCCGCATTCCCAATTTCATGCGCCGGCTGTTTGCCGAGGGCTCGTTTTCCACGGCGTTCGTGCCGGTGTTCACCGAGGTGAAGGAAACCGGCACGCACGAGGATGTGAAGCGGCTGATGGCGCGCGTGTCCGGCACGCTGGGGGCGGTGCTGCTGGTGATCACCGCGCTGGGATTGATCTTTGCGCCGCAGGTGGCCGCAGTATTTTCGCCCGGCGCGATCGAGCAGCCGCAGAAATTCGAACTGACCGTTCATCTGCTGCGGCTGACGTTTCCGTTTCTGCTGTTCGTCTCGCTGACGGCGCTGGCGGGCGGTGCGCTGAACAGCTTCCATCGCTTCGCGCTGCCGGCGCTGGCACCGGTGATCCTCAACCTGAGCATGATCGGCGGCGCGCTGTGGCTGGCACCGCGCATGGGCACGCCGATCATGGCGCTGGGCTGGGCGGTGCTGGTGGCCGGCATCCTGCAACTGCTGTTTCTGCTGCCGGCGCTGCGTGAGTTGGACCTGCTGACCCGGCCGCGCTGGGGCTGGCGCCATCCGCAGGTGCGCCAGATCATGCGGCTGATGGTGCCGACGCTGTTCGGCTCATCGGTGGCGCAGGTCAACCTGCTGCTGGACACGGTGATCGCCTCGCTGCTGATCACCGGTTCGCAGAGCTGGCTGTCGCAGTCGACCCGATTTCTCGAACTGCCGCTGGGTGTGTTCGGCGTGGCGCTGGGCACGGTGATCCTGCCGTCGCTGTCGCGCCATCACGTGGGCACCGATCGCGCCGGGTTTTCGAAGGCGCTGGACTGGGGCTTGCGCATCACCCTGCTGATCTCGGTGCCGGCGATGCTGGCGCTGCTGCTGCTGGCCGAGCCGCTAGTGGCCACGCTGTTCCAGCACGGTCGCTTCAACGCGTTCGACACGCACATGACCACGCTGTCGATACTCGCGCTCAGCTGCGGCCTGCCGGCGTATGCGCTGGTGAAGGTGGTGCTGCCGGCGTTCTACGCGCGGCAGGACACCCGCACGCCGGTGCGCGCCGGCGTGGTGGCGATGGTCGTCAACATGCTGTTGAACGGCGTCTTCATCGTGCTGCTGTTCCAGCTGTGGGCACCGGCAGCGGTGCGGCAGGAAAGCTGGCTGGACGCGATTGCCCAGGTGCCCGGCCTGCATCTGGCGCTCGGCATGGCCAGTGCGTTGTCCAGCTACGTCAACTTTGCGCTGCTGTGGTACTGGCTGAAGCGCGCCGGGGTGTACGACCGCCAGCCGGGCTGGTCGCGCCACTGGCTGCGGCTGGCGCTGGCATGCGCCGCGATGGTGGTGATCCTGCTGCTGGGCCGCTGGCTGTGGCCGGACTGGACGCGCGCCCCGGCACTCACCCGCGTCTGGCATCTCAGCGCGCTGGTGACGGCGGGCGCGGCGGCCTACCTGGGTACGCTGTTCGCGAGCGGGTTTCGGCTGCGCGAATTGCGCGGCGTGTGAGCCGGCGCAGCGCTGACGGCCGTTATACTTACCCGATGATGAGACTTTCCAGGGATGTCGCGGGCCCGTGCCTGGCGCCCGCCGGCAGCGTGATCGCGATCGGCGCATTCGACGGCCTGCATCGGGGCCATCAGGCCTTGTTGACGCAGGTGTGCGATCACGCGCATGTGCTCGGCTGCAGCCCGGCGGTGGTGAGCTTCGAGCCGCTGCCGCGCGCGTATTTTTCCGCCGAACCGCTGCCGCGGCTGTCCAGCGTGCGCGAGAAGCTCGGCGGCTTTGCCGCTGCCGGCATGGCAAACACCCTGCTGCTGCGCTTCAACGCCACGCTGACGGCGATGTCGGCCGAGGACTTTGTGCAGCGCGTACTGGTGCAGCGACTGGCCGCGCGCGAAGTGTGGGTAGGCGGTGATTTTCGCTTCGGCCACCGGCGCACGGGCGATCTGGCGCTGCTGCAGCAGATGGGCGAGCAGCACGGCTTCGCCGCCTGCGCGATGCCGGCCGTCCACGTCGACGGCGCGCGCGTTTCGGCCAGCCGCGCGCGGGCACTGCTGGCCGCCGGCGAGTTTGCCGGCGTCGAGCCGCTGCTGGGGCGGCCGTTCGTGATCGACGGCAAGGTGGAGTACGGCATGCAGCTCGGGCGCACGCTCGGTTATCCAACCGCCAACATCCATTTGCTGCAGCGGGTCAGCCCGGTGCACGGCATCTTCGCGGTGCGCGTGGGTCTGGGCGAGGGCGAGTGCAGCTGGCCGGGCGTGGCCAGCCTCGGCGTGCGGCCGACCGTGAACCAGGTCAGCCAGCCGCTGCTGGAAGTGCACCTGTTCGACTTCGACGGCGACCTGTACGGCCAGCGCATGGCGGTGCAGTTCGTGGCGAAGCTGCGCGACGAGCAGAAGTTCGACGGCCTGGAGCAGCTCAAGGCGCAGATAGCGCTCGATGCACGCCGTGCGCGCGAGCTGCTGGGGATGAACCCGCGGCTGGTCGATGCCTGAGCTGCCCGCCGGCATTCCTATGCGTCGCGACATCCACTAACTTTCACGTCTTTGCCCGCTGCTGGCGGGCGACCACCGATCAGCCATGGCATCCAGGCAATGACCCACGATTACAAGAGCACCATCAATCTGCCGCAGACGGAATTTCCGATGCGCGGCGACCTGCCCAAACGCGAGCCGGGCTGGCTGGCCGAGTGGGAGCGGGTGGATCGCTATGCGCAGATCCAGCAGCACACGGCTGCGCGCGACAAGGTGTTCGTGCTGCACGACGGCCCGCCATATGCGAACGGCAATATCCATATCGGTCACGCGGTCAACAAGATCCTCAAGGACATCACGGTCAAGTCCAAATTGCTGGCGGGCCACCGCGCGCCGTACGTGCCGGGATGGGACTGCCACGGCCTGCCGATCGAGATCGCGGTGGAGAAGAAATTCGGCAAGCCGGGCGACAAGCTCGATGCTGCCGCGTTCCGGCAGAAGTGCCGTGAATACGCGGCCGGGCAGGTCGATGCCCAACGCGCCGACTTCAAACGGCTGGGCGTGCTGGGCGACTGGCAGCGACCGTATCGCACGATGGATTTCAGCTACGAGGCGGACATGCTGCGCGCGCTGGCGCGCATCGTCGAAAATGGCCACTTAGTGCGCGGTGCGAAGCCGGTGTTCTGGTGCTTCGATTGCGGGTCGGCTTTGGCTGAGGCGGAGATCGAATATGCCGACAAGGGCTCGCCGGCCGTCGATGTGGCGTATGACGCCGTCGATGCGGAAACACTTGCGGGCAGGTTTGGTGTGGATGCGGGCGCTGCAATCGTCGCGATCCCGATCTGGACCACCACGCCATGGACGCTGCCCGAAAGTCAGGCGGTAGCGCTCGGCGCTGAACTGGACTACGCGTTGATCGAAGGCCCGCACCGCGGCGGGCGTCGCGTGCTGCTGGTGGTGGCCGGTGCGCTGGTTGAAAGCGTGGCGCAACGTTACGGCCTCGCGCAGGTGATCGTGCTCGGCCACGCAACGGGTCAGACCCTGAAAGGCCTGAAGCTGCAGCATCCGTTCTATCCACGCGCGGTGCCGGTGATTCTCGGTGAGCACGTCTCGGCCGAGGACGGCACCGGTGCCGTGCATACCTCACCCGATCACGGCGTGGAGGACTTCGTGGTGTCGCGCGAGTACGGCATCGAAACTCTGAATCTGGTCGAAAGCCGCGGCACGTTCCGCGCCGATACGCCGGCTGTCGGCGACGTGGCCCTGGCCGGCCAGCACATCTGGAAGGCGAACGACGCGCTCGTCGAGCTGATGCGCGCACGTGGCGTGCTGCTCGCGTTCGCGAAGATCGAACACAGCTATCCGCACTGCTGGCGCCACAAGACGCCGGTGATCTACCGCACCACGCCGCAGTGGTTCGTCAGCATGCAGCAGGCACAGCTGCGCTCCACCGCACTGACCTCGATCAAGAGCGTGCGCTGGGTGCCGGGTTGGGGCGAAGAGCGCATCGCCGGCATGGTCGCGGGGAGGCCGGACTGGTGCATTTCGCGCCAGCGCACTTGGGGCGTGCCGATCGCGCTGTTCGTGCACAAGGCCACGCAGGAGCCGCACCCGCATTCGGTCGAACTGCTGGAGCAGGTCGCACTGCGGGTGGAGCAGGGCGGCGTCGATGCGTGGTTTGCGTTGGATCCGGCCGAGCTGCTCGGCGCGCAGGCGCTGGATTACGAAAAGGTCACCGACGTGCTCGATGTCTGGTTCGATTCGGGCGTGACGCATTACGCCGTGATCGCCCAGCGACCCGAACTGCAGCAAGGCGCGGCGGCGCACTACAAGGTGATGTATCTGGAAGGCTCCGATCAGCACCGTGGCTGGTTCCAGTCCTCGCTGCTGACCTCGGCGGCGATCCACGGCCGCGCGCCGTATCAGGACGTGCTCACCCACGGCTTCGCGGTCGATGCCAATGGCCGCAAGATGTCCAAGTCGTTGGGCAATGTGGTGGCGCCGCAGAAGGTGATGGATACGCTGGGCGCGGACGTGCTGCGCCTGTGGGTGGCCGCGGCCGACTATCGCAACGAGATGACCGTTTCCGACGAGATCCTCAAGCGCGTCTCCGACAGTTACCGGCGCATCCGCAACACCGCGCGCTTCCTGCTGGGCAATCTGGATGGCTTCGACCCGGCGCAGCATCTGCTGCCGGTGGAAGACAGCCTGCTGCTCGACCAGTGGGCGGTGCAGCAGGCGCATGACGTGCAGCAGGGAGTGATCGCCGCCTACGAGCGCTACGACTTTCCCGAGATCGTGCAGCGCGTGCAGAATTTCTGCACCAACGAGCTGGGCGCGCTGTATCTGGATATCACCAAGGATCGGCTGTACACGATGCCGGCCGACAGTCGCGGCCGGCGCAGCGCGCAGAGCGCGATGTACCGCATCGTCGAGGCGCTGGTGCGCTGGCTGGCGCCGGTGCTCAGCTTCACCGCCGAGGAGATCTGGCGCGCCATGCCCGATACGAGCGGGCCCGGCAAGCGCGGCGACAGCGTGTTGTTCGAGACGTGGTACGACGGGCTCGCCGCCACCCAGGACACCCCGCAGCAGCGTCGCTACTGGGCTGATGTGCTGGCCATGCGCGAGGGCGCCTCGCGCGTGCTTGAAGGCATGCGCAAGGACGGGCAACTCGGCGCGGCGCTGGAGGCCACGCTGATCATCCATGCCGATGAGGCCACGCGCGAGCGGCTGGCGGCCTCGGCAGACGAGCTGCGCTTCTTCTTTATCGTCTCCGAGCTTGCGCTGGCGCCGCTCAGCTCCCACCCCGACGACGCGACGCGGGTCGAGCTGGAGGGTGCCGAAGTGTGGCTGGCGGCGAAAGTGAGCGACGCCCCCAAGTGCGTGCGCTGCTGGCATCGCCGCGACGACGTGGGCAGTCACGCGGAGCATTCCGAGCTGTGCGGCCGCTGCGTCAGCAATGTCGACGGCCCGGGCGAGGACCGCCGCTGGTTCTGAGTTTCAAGCTGCCAGCAAGACCGGCAGCCATGACTGTGGGAGCGACTTCAGTCGCGATGCTGCTGCTTTGATGCGCGCCGAAGCCAACAGCATCGCGACTGAAGTCGCTCCTACCGGATTTGTTCGATCGTTGCTACCCGAATCGCAGGAAATCATGACCATCAAACCCAATGCACTCGTCTGGCTGTGGCTGTCCGCCGTCGTCATCGCGCTCGACCAGCTCAGCAAGTGGTGGGCGCTGCAGGCGCTGCAGCCGGCCGGCTTGCCGCATGCAGTGATTCCCGGCTTCCTCAGCTGGACGTTGGCCTTCAACCGCGGCGCCGCCTTCAGTTTTCTTGCTGGCGGTAACGGCTGGCAGCGCTGGTTTTTCGTGCTGCTGGCGCTAGTGATCAGCGCCGTGCTGGTGGCGTGGCTGGCGCGCACGCCGCGGCGCGACTGGCGCACCGGCATGCCGCTGGCACTGATCGTGGGCGGCGCGATGGGCAATTTGATCGACCGCCTGCACGCGGCGCAGGTGACCGATTTCATCCAGGTGTATTACCGCCAGTGGAGCTACCCGGTGTTCAATCTGGCCGACTGCGGCATCACCGTCGGCGCGGTGCTGCTGGTCGCGTTCGGCCTGTTCAACGGCAAGCCCGGGAGCGGCGTGCGATAATTGTCGGGTTTCCAAGCTCTTGTGGGAGCGGCTTCAGCCGCGATGCTTTTTTTACCGGCAGCGAAGCATCGCGGCTGAAGCCGCTCCCACAGGGTTCAACGCACCCGAGGCATCATGGACATCCTGCTCGCCAACCCCCGCGGCTTCTGCGCCGGCGTCGATCGCGCCATCGCCATCGTCGAGCGCGCGCTGGAATCATGGGGCGCACCGATCTACGTGCGGCACGAGGTGGTGCACAACCGCTACGTGGTCGACAAGCTGCGCCGCGATGGCGCGGTGTTCGTCGAGGAGCTGCACGAAGTGCCCGATGGCGCCACCGTGATCTTCAGCGCCCACGGCGTGTCGCAGGCGGTGCGCGAAGAGGCCGACCGGCGTGGGCTCAAGGTGTTCGACG